>JBEEJJ010000031.1:0-10892 GCA_041169265.1 Actinomycetota bacterium | reverse complement strand
GAGGGTGGCAGAAGAAGCAGCATGAATACAAGCCTAAACTTGAGGCATGGTCAAACTCACCAAGATTTATACCCGAACCGGCGACGAAGGCACGACCGGTCTCAGCAACTTCTCGCGCGTGCGCAAGACCGACCCGCGAATCGAGGCATATGCCGACGTGGACGAGGCGAACAGCGCGATCGGCGTGGCCGTTTCGCTTGCCCACGGTGAGTTCGACGAGCAGACCCTGACTCTGCTCTCGCAGATTCAAAACGAACTTTTCGACCTCGGTGCCGACCTGTCGAACCCGCTCAACGAGCACTACGAATACGAACCACTTCGCGTGGATTCCGCTTGGATCGATGCGCTCGAAGAAGCGATCGACAAATACAACGGCAAGCTCGACAAACTTGACTCGTTCATCATCCCTGGTGGCTCTGGATTGGCCGCCGGATTGCACCTCGCCCGCACGGTTGTTCGTCGTGCCGAGCGCGCCACCTGGCACGCCATCGAGGAGCACGGCACCGAACCTGGCAAAAAGGGCCACACCGACGGTGGGGTCAGCCTCCTGGCCGCCAAATACCTAAACCGTCTCAGCGATCTGCTTTTTGTGCTTGCTCGTTATGCGAACCTAAACCACGGCGGTGACGTGAAGTGGGTTCCTGCTGCGAACCGCCGCGAGGCACCGGCTAAGCGTCGCCCCGAACAGGACTAACCCAATCGGTTGGAACCACACGGCTCACCACTGCTCGTGTCCATAACGAAAAACCCCGCCCAACCGGACGGGGTTTTCGCTTTGAAACTGTGTTTAGGCAAGTTCGGCGTGACGAGCCACGATGGTGACCACGTTGTGCTCGACCGAGAGAAAACCATCCTCTGCATTTGCCTTGATTCCAGTGCCATCTTCGAGAGTGATGCGAACTTCACCGGCTCCCAGAATGGCAAGCATCGGCTCGTGACCAGGTAGCAAACCGATCTCACCCTCGACTGTCTTGGCGACGACCATCTTGGCCTCGCCCGTCCAGACGGCGCGGTCGGCTGCTACGAGTTCGACACGAAGTGTTGCCATGCTTACTTGGTTTCCTTCTGGATGCGGTCCCAGTTGGCCATGACCATGTCGAGGCCACCGACGTTGAAGAACGCCTGCTCGGCGACGTGGTCGAGGTCACCGTTTGCGATGGCTGCGAAGCCTTCGATGGTGTCCTTCAGCGGAACAGTCGAACCCTTGACACCGGTGAACTTCTCAGCCATGTAGGTGTTCTGCGAGAGGAACTGCTGAATGCGACGGGCACGCGATACGGTTACCTTGTCTTCTTCGGAAAGTTCTTCAACACCGAGGATCGCGATGATTTCCTGAAGTTCCTTGTTCTTCTGCAGAATCGCCTTGACTCGGGTTGCGGTCTCGTAGTGGTCCTTCGCGATGTAGCGAGGGTCGAGAATACGCGAGGTCGAGGTCAGCGGGTCAATAGCTGGGTAGAGACCCTTCGAGGCGATTTCACGAGAAAGTTCGGTGGTCGCATCCAAGTGGGCGAAGGTGGTCGCCGGGGCTGGGTCGGTGTAGTCGTCAGCAGGCACATAGATGGCCTGGAGAGAGGTAATCGAGTGACCACGGGTCGAGGTGATTCGCTCCTGGAGCAGACCCATCTCGTCGGCGAGGTTCGGCTGGTAACCCACGGCCGAAGGCATGCGACCGAGAAGGGTCGAAACCTCAGAACCGGCCTGGGTGAAACGGAAGATGTTGTCGATGAACAACAGCACGTCCTGCTTCTGAACATCGCGGAAGTACTCCGCCATGGTCAGGGCCGAAAGGGCTACGCGAAGACGGGTGCCTGGTGGCTCGTCCATCTGGCCGAACACGAGGGCGGTCTTGTCGATAACGCCCGACTCGGTCATTTCGTCGATGAGGTCGTTACCTTCACGGGTACGCTCACCAACACCGGCGAACACCGACACACCATCGTGGTCTTCTGCCACGCGGTAGATCATTTCCTGAATCAGAACGGTCTTACCGACACCGGCACCACCGAACAGACCAATCTTTCCACCGAGCACGTATGGGGTGAGCAAGTCGATCGACTTGATACCGGTCTCGAACATCTGGGTCTTCGACTCGAGCTGGTCGAAGGCTGGTGGCTGACGGTGAATCGGCCAGGTCTCCTTGACCTCGATCTTCTCGCCTGGCTTGCCGTTTAGAACTTCACCGACAACGTTGAAAACCTTGCCCTTGGTGACGTCGCCGACAGGAACCGAGATCGGAGCACCGGTGTCGCTGACGCTACCACCACGCACCAGACCGTCGGTTGGCTTCAGAGCGATGGCGCGAACGAGGTCGTCGCCAAGGTGCTGAGCCACCTCGAGGGTAAGGGTGGTCTTCTCACCGTTCAGGTCGATGACGGTGGTCAGAGCGTTGTAGATCTCTGGGATGGCATCGTGTGGAAACTCGATGTCAACCACTGGACCGGTGACTCGAGCGATACGCCCGGTTGCCACAGTGGCTTCTGCCTTCTTCTTGGTCGCCATGTCTCTTTCTTTCTCTTAGTTGTCGTCATCGGTGGTGACAAGTGCGTCTGCTCCACCAACAATCTCGGAAATCTGCTGGGTAATTTCTGCCTGACGGGCAGCGTTGCTAAGGCGGGTGTAGTTCTTGATGAGCTTGTCAGCGTTGTCAGTCGCAGACTTCATCGCCTTCTGACGGGCGGCGTGCTCGGATGCGGCGCTCTGGAGCATCGCGTTGAAGATTCGGCTCTCGATGTAAACCGGGAGAAGTGCGTCAAGCACCTTGGTTACGTCTGGCTCGAACTCGTAGAGCGGGAAAACTTCGTTGTCGCTTGGGGCCTCGACACCTTCGACCACTTCGAGAGGAAGCAAGCGAACGACTTCTGGAACCTGAGCGATCATCGAAACGAAACGGTTGTAGACCAAGTGGATCTCGTCTACGCCGCCTTCGCTGGCCGGGGTGTTGAACAGAGCCACGACCTCGTCAGCGATCTCTTTGGCGGTGTCGAACTGAGGTAGGTCGGTGCCACCGATCCAGCTGCGAAGAGCGGTGCGCTTGCGGAAGTTGAAGAAACCTACCGCCTTGCGGCCAACCAGGTAGTAAACAACATCCTTGCCCTGCTCGCGAAGCAAAGCCGATAGCTGCTCTGCCTCTTTGAGCACGTTCGACGAGAACGCACCGGCCAAGCCGCGGTCGCTGGTGAAGATTACGATCGCCGCACGTTCGATGACGGCCGGCTCGGTGGTGAGCGGGTGGTCGACGTTCGAATAAGTTGCGACGGCCGACACGGCGCGAGTGACCGCACGCGAGTATGGGGTCGATGATGCGACACGCTGCTGCGCCTTGTAAATGCGCGATGCCGAGATCAACTCCATGGCGCGAGTGATCTTCTTGGTCGTCTGGGCAGACTTAATTTTCTGCCTATAGACCCGAAGTTGCGCTCCCATGTCTTACCTTTCGTCCGTAATCGTCTTTACTTGCGCTTGCGCTGCTTGACGATCTTCTCCTGCTGAACATCTTCTTCATCCAACGCGGATGCGGTGGCTGAAGATGCCAGTGGAGTGCCGGCCTTGGTTGCGAAGGTCTTCTTGAACTTGGCGACAGCCTTCTCGAGTTCTGCGACGGTGTCTTCCTTGAGGTCGTTGGTCTCGCGGATGGTGTCTAGAACCTTGGTGTTGCGGCGCAGGAAGTCGAGAAGCTCGGCCTCGAAACGCAGCACGTCTTCGACAGGAACCTCGTCGAGCTTGCCGGTGGTTCCGGCCCAGACCGAAACGGTCTGCTCTTCGACTGGGTATGGCGAGTACTGTGGCTGCTTCAAAAGCTCCATTAGGCGAGCACCGCGAGCGAGCTGCTGACGCGAAGCCGCATCCAGGTCGCTTGCGAACATCGCGAATGCCTCAAGTGCGCGGTACTGAGCGAGCTCGAGCTTCAGGGTTCCCGAAACCTTCTTGATTCCCTTGACCTGAGCGGCACCACCGACGCGCGAAACCGAGATACCGACGTCAATGGCCGGGCGCTGGTTCGAGTTGAAGAGGTCGCTCTGAAGGAAGATCTGACCGTCGGTGATCGAGATCACGTTGGTAGGGATGTAGGCAGAAACGTCGTTCGCCTTGGTTTCGATGATTGGCAGACCGGTCATCGAACCACCGCCGAGCTCGTCGTTCAGCTTGGCGCAACGCTCGAGCAGGCGGGAGTGTAGGTAGAACACGTCACCTGGGTAAGCCTCGCGGCCCGGTGGGCGACGGAGAAGAAGCGAAACTGCACGGTAGGCCTCCGCCTGCTTCGATAGGTCATCGAAGATGATGAGCACGTGCTTGCCGCCGTACATCCAGTGCTGACCAATGGCCGAACCGGTGTAAGGAGCGAGGTATTTGAAACCGGCTGGGTCGGATGCAGGAGAAGCCACGATGGTGGTGTACTCCATAGCGCCGGCCTCTTCGAGAGCGCCCTTCACAGCTGCGATGGTCGAACCCTTCTGACCGATAGCGACATAGATGCAGCGAACCTGCTTCTTTGGGTCGCCCGAGGCCCAGTTGGCCTTCTGGTTGATGATGGTGTCGACGGCGATAGCGGTCTTACCGGTCTGGCGGTCACCGATGATCAGCTGGCGCTGTCCGCGACCGACTGGAATCATGGCGTCGATGGCCTTGATGCCGGTCTGCAGCGGCTCGTGAACCGACTTACGGGCCATAACACCCGGAGCCTGAAGCTCGAGAGCACGACGTGCCTCTGCCTTGATGTCTCCTAGACCGTCGATTGGGTTACCCAGTGGGTCGACGACGCGACCGAGGAACTTGTCACCGACTGGAACCGACAGAACTTCACCGGTGCGGTGAACTTCCATACCCTCCTGGATGCCCTCGAAGTTTCCGAGAACAACGGTACCGATCTCGCGCTCGTCGAGGTTCAGAGCAAGACCAAGGGTGCCGTCGGCAAACTTGAGCAGCTCGTTGGCCATCGCGCTAGGTAGGCCTTCGACGTGAGCAATACCGTCACCGGCATCGATTACGTGTCCGACCTCGGTGCGCGAAGCCTTGGTTGGCTCGTAGGACTTTACGAAGTCCTTCAGCGCATCACGAATCTCGTTCGGGCTGATTTTTAGATCTGCCATCTCGTTCCTCATCTTCTGGGCGTTTGCCCGGTTGGTCTTAGTTCGCCTAGGCGAGTTGCAACTTTGCTTGGTTTAGACGGTTAGCAACGCTTCCGTCGATGATTTCTCCCGAAACCTGAACCTTCACACCACCGAGGATGCTTGGGTCGATCTCGACATTTAGGTTGAGTTCTTGACCGTAGCTTGCGCTGAGGGTCGACTCGAGTTTCTTCAACTGGGCGGCAGAAAGCGGCTGAGCCACCGTCACGGTCGCCACCAAACGGCTAGCCACGGCCGAAACCTGCTTGCCGAACTGCTCGAGCACTTCGCTGAGCTTGTGGTGACGCGAACCGACGACTGCGAATCGAACCAACAGGGATGCGCCCGCGCTCAACTTCTTGCCAAACAGGCCCGCCACGAGAGTCAACTTGGACTCGAGGCTGGCTTGACGAGAAGAGAGTGCCTGCTGCAGCTCCTGGTCGGAGTCGACCACCTGACGTGCGGCAAAAAGTTCGTCTTCAAGTTGGCTCAAGGTGCCGGCCTTGGCTGCAATCGAGGCGACGGCATAAACGCCGAGCTGCTCGAATGCCGAAACCAGGTCGGATCCCTTAGACCAACGAAGTCCAGACAGGGTGTTTGCGAACGCGAGGGCATCTTTCGAGACGCTCTTGCCGAACACGGCGGTAAGAGCTCCCTGCTTTGCCTTGGCTTCTCCCGAAGGGTCGGAGAGTAGGTTTCGCAACTGAATCGACGAAGCTACCGATGCACCAATGGTGAACAGTTCTTCGGCGAATCTAAGGTCTGCGCCCTTGAGAAGCGGAACAATCGCTTCTTTGGCTGCAGCCAGTGCTTGTCTGGTTGAACTTGCCATTACTTGCCTTTGCCCTTGCTTGCCTTTTCGCTCGATTCGAGTTCAGCCAAGAACGAGTCGACCACTCCGGTGGCCACCTTGTCGTTCTTGAGGCTGGCTCCAACCACCTGCGAGGCGAGGTCGATGGCCAGGGTGCCTACCTCGGCGCGGAGCGAGACGAGAGCGGCTTGGCGCTCTGCTTCGATCTGAGCCTTGGCGGTCGCAGTGATGCGAGCGGCCTCCTGGTTCGCCTGCTCCTTGAGCTCGGCCAAGATGGCAACTCCTTCAGCACGGGCCTGTTCGCGAATCGAAGCAGCCTCGGCACGGGAGTTTTCTTGAGCCTTCTCAATCTCGGCGGTCTTCTCGGCGACTTCGGCTTGGGCACGCTCGGCGGCAGCCAGGCGTCCCTCGATAGCTTCGGTGCGCTCGTCCAAGGTCTTCTTGAAACCAGGAAGAACCTTGAACCAGAAGAAAGTAAGCAAGATCACAAAGACAACCGACGACCAGAACAGGTCGTAGGTTTCAGGCAGAAGCGGGTTCTTTTGAGCCTCCGCTGCGGCCAGAACGATGTTTGTAATCACGCTGATAGTCCTCTTACTTGTGGTTAGTGACTAGAAGATGAATGGGGTTGCCAGACCGATAAGCGCGAGGGCTTCGGTGAAGGCGATACCAAGCCACATGGTGACCTGAAGACGACCAGCAAGTTCAGGCTGACGGGCGATCGATTCGATGGTCTTCGATACAACGAGACCTACACCGATGCCAGGGCCGATTGCTGCGAGACCGTAGCCTAGCGAGGCGAGGTCTGCGATAGCGAGAGTGCTTTCCATTTGTGTTTCCCTTCTGAGTTAGAGCTCTGGCGGTTGCCAGAACCCTTAGTGATCATCCGCCAGCGACAACTGAATGTAGACCGTCGTCAGCAGAGTGAATACATAGGCCTGCAGGAACGCCACCAACAGCTCGAAGAGCGTGAAGACGAATCCGAACAGAAAAGTTCCAGCGCCGAACAACTTGAACCAGCCGTCCGCGCTGAAGAAGAAGAACCAGGTCGCCGAGAAGCAGAGCACGAGCAGCAAGTGCCCAGCGATCATGTTCATGGTGAGACGAAGAGCCAGGGTGACCGGGCGAAGAATAAAGGTTGAAAGCAACTCGATTACGAACACCAGTGGGAGGAACGCTGCTGGAACGCCCGATGGCACGGTTGCAATCTTGAAGAACTTGATGCCGTGGTGCTTGACTCCGGCATAGATGAAGGTGACGTAGGCAGCCAGCGCGAGAACGATTGGCAGACCGATTACCGAGGTTCCGGCGATGTTGAAACCTGGGATGATACCCGTGATGTTCATGCCGAAAACCGTAAAGAAGATGGTGGTGAGCAGCGGCAGGAAGCGGTCTCCGTCTTTCTTGCCAAGCTGTTCGTGGGCGATGTTGCTGCGCACAAAGTTGAGGGCGATTTCACCCATGAGCTGGAAGCGACCAGGAACGAAGTTTTGGGTAGCGCTGGCCTTCTTGAACTTGCTCGAGACCAGCCAGAAGACTATGACCAGAGCCGCGACCACGATCAAGCGGATGAGCATGATGCGGTTTAGCGCAAAAGGAGTGCCTTCGAAGGCGATGATTTCTGGATAAAACTCGTCGATGGAGGGAGCGTGGAAGCCGCCGTCAGACTCGCCAGATGACGATGCCGTGACAAGCAAGTTGAGGGCGTTAGTTAACAGCTCAAACTCCTGTTTCGGGGCAAGGCTGACCCTTGCGGCGATTTACAGTGTGCTTCACCCAAAAACTTCGCTGGGTGATGCTCAAAGTCTAACAGCAAAGAGATACGAAAAAAGTCCCAAAAGTCGCTCGGAGCGGGCTTTTTTGGGCTTTTTCTTCGACTTTTTTAGGGTCTCGATTACTTGGTGTCGACGATTGGGATTCGGGCACGCATCACGGCCAGGGCGTCGATGGTGAGACCACCGAGAATTGCCGCCACGAGAGAGAAAAACAGAGTGGGGCCGTGAATGAACTCCGCCTTGCGCAGCAAACCAATCGCGATCATGAAAAGCACAATCTTGAAGATCCAACCGCCAAGCACAACCCCATAGAAACCGCCGATTGGCAGCTTGGAGCCGACCCAAACCGACAGGGCGGTTAGCCCGTTGAAAATGATGGCGATGGCCGCACCGATTAGAGCGCTGACCGTGCCCAACTCCCCCGCAACCAGAAAGCCGAGGGTTGCGCCCAGGGTGGCGATGGCGAATCCGAGCAGCGTTCCTTGCTTGAGAACCTGTTTGAAGAGTTCGTTGTTGTTGGTGGCTCGAGTCATGATGTCTTTCTTTGTTGAGCGCGTGACCGCAGCAACGGCCAGAGTGTGTAGGCAAGGCATCCCAGAAGACCTACGAAGAAGTAAAGCAGAACCATTCGCCCAGGGATGAAGTAGAAGAGCAGGCAACTGGTCGAGATCAGCGTGGTCCAGACATAAAACACGATTACCGATCCGAGGTGCGAGTGCCCAAAGTCTTGAAGGCGGTGGTGGAGGTGCTTGCGGTCAGCGCTGAAGGGTGACTTGCCGGCCCGAAGGCGACGCACGACGGCAAGCGAAAAGTCGAGCAGCGGCAAAACCAGGATGCTCAGCGGAAGCACCAGCGGCAACAGGGCCGGGATCACATCGTTTCTGGTTAGAACGCCCGGGTCGACCTGGCCGGTCACCGCGAGCGCTGAGACTGCCATGAGCAGGCCGAGTTGATAGGCACCGCTATCACCCATGAAGATTTTGGCTCTGTGCCAGTTGTGCGGCAGAAAACCAGCGCACATGCCAAGCACGATTGCCGAGATTAGGCCGGCAAGGTTGAAGTAGTTGGTCGGCGAAATCTCCTGTGCCAAAAGATAGGTGTAGGCAAAGAAGACCGCCGTGCCGATGAACACGACCCCCGCGACCAGCCCGTCGAGACCGTCGATGAAGTTCACCGCGTTCATCACGAGCACGGTGATAAAAACCGTGGCGATCAGGCTTATGCCAAAAGAGCCGATGGTGAGCCCGGAGATTGGTAGCGAGATGATCTGAACTCCCTGCCAGGCGATGATGCCGGCGACGATGAACTGCCCCGCGAGCTTGAGCGTCCAGTCGAGGTCATAGAGGTCGTCGAGCACGCCGATGGCGGTGATCAGAGTGACCGCAGCGACGATCGCCAGCACCTGAGCCGGATTTGCAAACACGGCAGAGAACCAGCCGAGCGGCCACGCGACCAGAAGCGTGACCATGAAGCCCGCATACATGGCCAAGCCACCGAGGCGCGGGGTCGGCACCTTGTGAGCGTCACGCTCACGGATTTCGAGGTGCAGATTGCGGCGAGCTGCGAAACGCCTAACCAGATGAGTTGCGAAATAGGTGACCAAGCCGGCCACGAGGAACATCAGAAAATACGCGCGCACTAGGCGTCGGCTTCCAGCAGGTCTCCGACTACGGACCGAATCTTGGCCACCGAGAGCGCACCACGACGCACCACTCGAATCTTGCCCTTGGCGGCATCGGCGTCTAGTTCGTCTTCGAGGGTTAGCGAGGTCAGGTCAAGGATGGTCGAAGCCTCACCCTTGGGGCTTGGTCCGCCATCGAGATAAACCTTCACGCTAGCGCCGAGGTATGCTTCGGCCTGCTGGCAGGTAACCGCTGCTGGTTCGCCGGTGAGGTTCGCGCTCGAGACAGCCATCGGGCCGACTTCCTCGAGTAGTGCGAGAGCGATCTTGTGGTCTGGCATGCGAAGAGCAACCGTGCCCATGGTCTCGCCGAGGTCCCAGGTGAGCGAAGGCTGCGAACGCAGGATAAGCGTGAGCGCGCCAGGCCAGAAGGTTTCGGCTAGCTTGATTGCCGCGCTCGGCACGTATTCGGCGAGAGCGCGCATGGTTGAAACGTTGGGAATCAGTACGGGAGGCGGCGATTGACGCCCGCGCCCCTTGGCGGCGAGCAAAGCGTTGACCCCGGCTGCCGAGAACGCGTCGCAGCCAAGCCCATAGACGGTATCGGTGGGCAAAACCACGAGTTCGTGGCGTCCGAGTGAGGCTTTGGCTAGACGCATCCCGGTTAGCAAGTCGGTGTCTAGCGAGCAGTCATAAATGCGCTCCACGGTTGCCTCCTCAACTAGCGAACAGCGGTTGCCGCTCGATCTCTGCCATTGAAATCTTGGTGGGTGCGAACCTGTCGCCACCCGTCATTCAATAGTAAATGGCGCACCGCTTCACCCTGCATGTCTGCGTGTTCGATCACAAGATTGCCACCTTCGTGAAGCAGGCGTTTGGCGGTTTCGCTGACGACTCGCACCACATCGAGCCCGTCGTTGCCGCCATAGAGTGCAAGCCCAGGGTCGTGCAGAGCCACCTCGGGGTAAACCGGAATCATCTCGTCGGGAATATAGGGCGGATTGCTAATCACCACGTCGACGCGGCCATCGAACTCGTGCGGTGCTTCGCTCAGATCGCCGAGGATGGCCCGCCCATTGTTCGGCGCGAGATGCTCGTAGTTCGCCGAGGTGTAGGCAAACGCATCCTCGGATTTTTCGATTCCAATCACCATCGCGTTCGGCACTTCGGTAGCGATGGCAAGTCCGATCGCACCTGAGCCAGCGCAGAGATCGAAAACAATCGGTTCTGGGGTCGCAGCAAGTTTGGTCACATCGACAGCTAGCGAGGTGACCCACTCGGTCTCGGGACGAGGCACGAATACGCCCTTGCCAACTTTGAGGGTGATGTTGCGAAAGTGTGCTTCGCCGGTTAGGTGCTGCAACGGCTCGCGAGCCTCGCGTCTGGTGGCGAACTCGGCGAGCTTTGCCTCGGCGTCTGAGTCTAAGTCGAAGTCTGAAACGGCCAGTCTGGCAGCCAGCTCACCACGACTCAGGCCTAGAACAAAACAGACGAGCAGGTCGGCGTCAACGCTGGCAGATTCGATGCCGGCAGCCTCAAACCGCTCGGTGGCACCTTGCAAGAAAGCCTTGACGCTCACG
>JBEEJJ010000030.1:0-11030 GCA_041169265.1 Actinomycetota bacterium | reverse complement strand
GGCGACCACGCGGGCCTTGAGAAGTGCCTGGAATTCCCAGTTTTGCGCCCATTTTTCGTAGTAAGAAACATGCGAGTTTAGGGTGCGGACCAGGCTACCAGATTTACCCTCGGGTCTGAGGTTCGGATCCACCTGCCAAAGGGCCGGCTCGGGAGCGTTACCATCCATCGCACGCATCATCCTGGTCGCAAGCTTGGTCGCGATCTCAAGAGCTCGCTCGATGGGCGTGCGCTCATCCGAACTATCGGCAACGAAAATGACATCGACGTCACTGATGTAATTCAGCTCGCCCGCACCGCACTTACCCATCGCAATGACCGATAACGCGGTGTCCGCCACCTCTTGAGGGCTATAGGTTCCAAACTCGGTTGATGTGGTTAGTTCATGTCTCGCTATCTCAAGCCCAGCCTCGAGCGCCGCACCAGCCATGTCGGAGAGGTGTTTGGCAACTACAGAAAAGTTCTGCTCGGGTTTTGAGTGAGTGGTGTCGAGAGCAGCAAGTTTCAGGAGCTCGGTGCGATAGGCAAGACGAAGGGCTACCCAGGCATCAATTGCGGAACCTGTTTTTAGGGCAGTCTGAGCGACTTGCACGAAGTCTTTGTAGAGCGCGACCGGAGAACTTATCCCAGACTTGCCTCTGCTAAAGACCTCGAGTTTGTCTGGGTGCCTTCTCATAAAGTCACCTAACGCCGTCGAAGCCCCAAGAGTTGAGATAAGCCCTTGGGCTGATTCGGGGCTTTTGAGAATGCGCTTCAATGCCGGTCTATCGATGACGGCTAGATCAAGAAGGGCATTCAGCGATTGATCCGGATTCGCAGCCTTTGATAGATAAGCAAGTGCGCTTCTACCAGAGTCACCAACCGCAGAAACCAGTTCATTCAACTTTGGTACGGTGCCCTCAAGATCAACGAAGCCAAGCCTCGCCAACTCGGTCAAGCCAAAGTCGCGCGCATCCGCCATGTGAACTACTAGAGAGTCTCGAGGTTTTGCTTTAGTTCAAACGGTGTGACTTGTGCCCGGTAGTCACTCCACTCGCGTCGCTTGTTGGCTAAGACGTAAGAGAATACTTCCTCACCAAGGGTTTCGGCGGCCAACTCGCTCTCTTCAAGCTTGCGAACAGCGTGATCAAGGCTCTGCGGAAGCGGCTGAATTCCCATTGCTCGTCGCTCTGAGTCTGTGAGACCCCAAACGTTGTCTTCAGTTTCAGCAGGCAGCTCATACTCGTTTTCGATCCCCTTGAGACCTGCAGACAGCAGTAGGGCGTAGGCGAGGTATGGGTTGGCCGCCGAATCGATGGCACGGTATTCGATGCGCGACGACTGTCCTTTTTCAGGCTTGTAAAGTGGCACGCGGATCAGCGCCGAGCGGTTGTTGTGCCCCCAGCACACGAAGGAAGGCGCTTCTCCCCCACCCCAAAGTCGTTTGTAAGAATTCACGTATTGGTTTGTCACAGCAGTGATTTCGCTGGCGTGCTTCAGGATTCCGGCGATGAAGTGCCTCGCGGTCTTAGAGAGGTGGTATTGACCACTCGGATCGAAGAACGCGTTTGTGTCACCCTCGAAGAGCGACATGTGGGTGTGCATGCCCGAACCAGGGTGCTCGGTGAATGGTTTCGGCATGAAGGTTGCGTAGACACCTTGCTCGATGGCGACTTCCTTGACAACCGTTCTAAAGGTCATGATGTTGTCGGCCATAGTTAGTGCGTCGGCATAACGAAGGTCAATCTCGTTCTGTCCCGGGCCACCCTCGTGGTGGCTAAACTCGACCGAGATGCCGAGTTGCTCGAGCATTGAAACGGCGCGCCGCCTGAAATCGTGTGCTGTGCCGCCAGGAACGTTGTCGAAATATCCAGCTTTATCAACCGGAACCGGTCCTTCTGGACCAATCTGTGACGACTTCAGCAGGTAAAACTCGATTTCGGGGTGGATGTAGAACGAGAAACCCATCTCGCTCGCCTTGGCGAGTGCACGTCGAAGCACGTTTCTAGGGTCTGCGGCTGCGGGTTGCCCGTCTGGCGTTTGAATATCGCAAAACATGCGTGCGGTCGGGTCGATTTCTCCGCGCCACGGGAGTATCTGGAACGTACTCGGATCAGGGCAAGCAAGCATGTCTGCCTCATAGGTTCGCGCGAGTCCTTCAATTGCACTTCCATCGAACCCGATACCCTCGGCGAAAGCCCCTTCGATTTCTGCCGGCGCGATGGCTACGGACTTCAGAGTGCCCGCCACATCGGTGAACCAAAGTCGAACGAACTTAACGCCTCGTTCTTCGATCGTGCGCAGCACGAAATCGGTTTGCTTATCCATGGCAAAAATCCTCTCGATTCCTAACTACTAGGCTAGTCGTTATGCGAAATCTTCGCCTAGCACTAGCTCAAACCAACCCGACCGTTGGAGACATTGACGCGAACATCGAAGCAATCTTGAACGCGGTTGAGACCGCCTCGCAATTTCAAGCAAGCATCATTTCCTTTGGGGAAATGGTTGTTACTGGTTACCCAATCGAAGACCTTGCCACGCGTGAGCACTTCGTGAAAGCCGCCGAGACTGCAGTTTCTCGTCTCGCAAAATCACTGAATGATCGGGGTTTCGGGAACGTCGCAGTTGTTGTTGGGCACCCATCTTTGGCCGCACCACAGGCGCGAAATGGCTGGGCGATTTCACACAACTCGGCTTCTGTGTTGCTGGCCGGGGAGGTCGTCGCGACTTATTCCAAGCACCACTTGCCTAACTACTCGGTATTTGACGAGTATCGGAACTTCGTTCCTGGATCTAAGTCCGTCGACTTCGAGTTTGAAGGATTGCGGATTGGTCTCGCGATTTGTGAGGACATTTGGCAAGAAGGTGACCCCATCGCGTCGCTTTCGCAAAGGGGTTGTGACCTCGTCCTCGTTTTGAATGGATCGCCATTCGAGATGGACAAGGACGACCGCCGAACCGCACTGGTGCAAAAGGTAGCTTCGACAACTGGGGCTGTTACGGCCTACGTCAACTTAGTTGGCGGCCAAGACGACCTGATTTTCGATGGAGACTCCTTTGTCGCGAATCCCGATGGTGAGGTTGTAGGACGTGCGGCGCAGTTCGCTGAAGATCTGCTCGTTGTAGACATAAACCCAACGACTAAAAGTGCCTTGCTAGCTTCAAGTCACAAGGCTCACAAACTGGATGATGACTGGCAGGTTTGGAATGCGTTGGTACTCGGCCTTCGAGACTATTGCGCCAAAAACGGTTTCAAGAGCGTGGTGTTAGGACTCTCGGGCGGAATCGATTCAGCCGTCTGCGCGGCGATAGCCGCCGAAGCGCTTGGTGCTCCAAACGTTTATGGCATTTCGATGCCCAGCGTCTTCTCGAGCGACCATTCGAAGTCGGATGCGGCGGACCTCGCCGAACGACTCGGATGCAACTACTTCACGGTGCCAATCGAACCGATGGTGAATCCCTTTGAAGATGAACTTCAACTCAGTGGTCTAGCATCCGAAAACCTCCAGGCTCGCGTGCGTGGAGTTGTGCTGATGGGATTGAGTAACCAGCACGGACATTTGACGCTAACCACTGGCAACAAAACCGAGCTGGCCGTTGGCTACAGCACCATCTATGGCGATTCGGTCGGCGGTTTTGCGCCCCTGAAAGACGTTGAAAAGACAATGGTTTGGCGATTGGCTAGATGGCGAAACGAGCACGCAGAAGCGCTTGGACAAGTCCCACCGATACCACAGAACTCGATCTCCAAGCCGCCTTCGGCTGAGTTGCGTCCAGGTCAAACCGACCAAGACAGTTTGCCGCCCTATGAGACCCTGGACGCCATTCTTGAAAGGTACGTGGGGCTACACATGTCTCCAGCCGACATCGCCGCTGAAGGATACGAACCCTCACTCGTCTCCAATATCGTTGGCTTAGTCGATAAGGCAGAATGGAAGAGGCGTCAAAGCGCCATCGGACCGAAAATCACCGGTATGGCGTTCGGACGTGATCGTCGATTGCCTATCACAAACAGATTCAAGGAGTAACAACGTGGCCGCAGACCGCCTCATCTCATCAGGTGGACCATGGGAATCCGTCATCGGCTATTCAAGAGCTGTCGTAGCAGGTGAGTATGTTCACGTTTCGGGATCAACAGCAACCGTCGGCGGTGTTCTGCAGTTCGAGGACGACGCCTACGGGCAAACGCTGACAGCGTTCAAGGTCATCGAGGCCGCCTTGGCACAAGCCGAATACACGCTTAGTGACATCGTTAGAACACGGGTCTACCTGGCTAACGCTGAAGACATGGATGCGGTCGGCAAGGCACACGGCGAACTTTTCGGCGATATTCGTCCGGCGGCGACCATGCTTGCCGGCATTCAGTTCATCAACCCCAAAATGTTGGTCGAAATCGAAGTTGATGCCTGGAAAGCGAAGCCATGACCGAGCTGCTGCCCAAGAAGGTGCGCACCTCTACACTCGGCGATTTCAAGGTTAGAGGACAGAAATTCTCTTGCCTAACTTCTTATGACTCGCTAACAGCCGGAATCTTCGACGAGGCGGGAATCGAAGTGATTCTCGTTGGCGATTCCGCAGCTGACAACGCGCTTGGTTATGCGACGACACTCCCGATAACTCTCGACGAGATGATTCCGTTTGGGCGTGCGGTTGCGGGTGCATCCAAACGTGCCTTAGTTGTTGTTGATCTACCCTTTGGCAGCTATGAAGAATCGCCGGCAGAGGCTCTAACCAGTGCGATTAGAGTGATGAAGGAAACCGGTGCAGCAGCGGTAAAGCTCGAGGGGGGTAAACGATCCGCTGATACGATTTCGCACCTCGTCCAAGCAGGCATCCCCGTGATGGCCCACATCGGATTCACACCGCAAAGTGTTCACAATCTTGGTGGGTTCAAGATCCAAGGCAAAGGAGACTCGGCAGCCGAGCTACTCGAGGATGCACTAGCTGTAGCGGCGGCTGGAGCGTTCGCTGTCGTATTAGAGCTCGTTCCTGCATCCCTTGCAAGTGAGGTCACATCATCCATTTCGATACCCACAATCGGCATTGGAGCCGGATCCGGAACGGATGGCCAGATTCTGGTGTGGACAGATTTCGCGGGCCTAGGTAATCAACCGAAGCGGAAGTTTGTAAGGCGTTACGCCGACCTTAGATCAACACTCTTGGAAGCGGCGAAATCTTATCGAGCGGATGTTGCCGATGGCTCTTTTCCAAATGCGGAAGAAGAGTTTTAGTCCTCAGACTCTTCCTCGTTAGCCCAAGTGGCGCTTCTTTCGCGCAATATTGTTAGGGCGTTATCAGCCTCGGATTTGGTCTCGAAAGGACCAACGCGGTTCGCAGAATCGACGAATCGACCTAACTCGGATTTGCCAGTTTTTAGGTTGAACCACCACTTCTCTGGAATCGGTAGAGATTTATCTTGGGAGGCGGGTGTCATAGCGCCAGCCTAACTCAAGCTCAAACTAAACTTTGGACATGCCCAAGAATGCCAACGGAACACTCGTTCCCGGCAATGTTAGTCCGAGGCTTACAGTCCCTCAGGGAATTCATGCCCCTGAGTATGTGTGGAAGCTGACCCCAGCCAAGTACACGGGCTCACACGTCAAAACTCCCGAACAAATCGAGAAAATCCGTGCGGCGGGAAAAATTGCCTCGCAGGCAATCGCACTTGCTGGCACAGCAGCGAAACCTGGAGTTCGCACCGATGAACTCGATCGCCTCGTGCACGAATTCGTGCTAGACCACGGGGCCTATCCGAGCACTCTGGGCTATCGTAACTACCCCAAGTCATGTTGCACATCTGTCAACGAGGTCATCTGCCACGGCATCCCTGACGACACCGTTTTGGAAGAGGGCGACATTGTCAATGTCGATGTGACTGCCTATCTTGACGGCTATCACGGTGACAGTAATCAGACTTTTGAGGTTGGTGCAGTTTCACCAGAGGTGCACGATCTGGTCGAACGCACAAGGGAGTCGCTAAATAGAGGGTTGCTTGCGGTTAAACCAGGTCGTGAGGTGAACGTCATTGGTCGTGCTATCGAGTCTTACGCCAAGCGCTTTAACTACGGTGTGATTCGCGACTTCACCGGGCACGGAATCGGTGAGGCATTCCATTCCGGGCTAATCATCCCCCACTATGACACAGACAACTACCGAGACGTAATGGAGGTCGGCATGGTGTTCACGATTGAACCAATGCTGACACTCGGGACTCATCATTGGGAAATGTGGAAGGACGGCTGGACCGTGACCACCAAAGATAAAAGCATCACCGCCCAGTTTGAACACACACTTGCTGTCACCGAAGACGGCTACGACATACTCACTTTGAGCTAGGAGAAATATGGCAAAGCACGCTATCGGTATCGACATCGGTGGAACAGGAATCAAAGCAGCGGTCGCCGACGTCAAATCTGGCAAGTTACTCAGCGATCGACTCCGTGTCGAGACTCCCAAAGGCGGAAAACCCAAGGATGTCGCTCAAGCAGTTCTAGAGCTAGTGAAGCAACTCGACAACGGCCAAAATCTCGAAGTCGGGATCTGCTTTCCAGCCGTGGTGCAGCATGGCATCACCAAATCCGCTGCAAACATCTCGAGCGAGTGGATAGACCTGGACGCTCAATCTTTATTTGCTAGAAAACTACGCCGACACGTGCATGTGATCAACGACGCCGATGCTGCCGGCGTCGCTGAGGTCAAGTTCGGTGCCGCAAAAAAGCAACGCGGTCTCACAATCATGACGACCCTTGGCACCGGAATCGGAACGGCATTGCTTTACGACGGCACCCTGGTTCCCAACGCAGAGCTAGGGCATCTCGAAATCGATGGAGTCGACTATGAGAGCAAGGCTGCCTTCTCGGCAAAAGAGCGAGAGAACTTGAGCTGGCAGGAATGGGCCAAGCGTTTGCAAAAGTATTACTCAAGGCTTGAAGCCCTGCTCATACCCGACCTCATAATCGTGGGCGGCGGGGTCAGCAAGCAGCACGAAGAGTTTCTTCCCCTGCTACACCTAAAAACAAAGATTGTGCCAGCTATGAGCCGTAACAGCGCCGGAATCCTTGGAGCAGCTGCTTTGGCATACAAAAACCGACGTGACTAAGAATTGAGGATGGGCCGACCGATACGCCGGGTTCTGTACCCCTAGGGGTGGCGATCATCTATCTGGAAGCACCGTTACCAGCACCCTCTAGCGACCTACCCGTTGGCTAAGGCGAGCAGCCCAATGCACCAACTATCTGGTCTTGCTCCTGGCGAGGTTTACCTAGCCGAAGCGCTCACACGCTCCGCTGGTGGTCTCTTACACCACCGTTTCACCCTTACCGCTTACGCGGCGGTTTGCTTTCTGTTGCACTTTCTCGCGGGTTACCCCGAGTGGGCGTTACCCACCACCATGCTCTCTGGAGCCCGGACGTTCCTCGACATTTCTGCCGCGATCGCCTGGTCGACCCATCCAGTCATCAAGCCTAATCGTGTTAGAAGTGGCTGGTCGAGTTGATTGTGATAACTTCAGCGGCTTCTGACCCCCAAAACCGAAGGATACTGACCGAACAAGGTGCGACTTGGATGCTCCAATAGGCATCTTTCGCTGCACCGATGGCTTTGCGAATAATGCCTCGTATCGGCATGACATGCGCAACTATGCCGATCGTTTGCCCAGGATGAGCTGCAATGCATTTTTGAAGACTTGCGATCACACGTTCGTCGAAAACTTGCAAACTCTCGCCGTTCGGCGGTGCGATCGTCCATGATCCTCGCCAAGATTCAAAGAGATCTTGGTCACGTGCCTGCGCCTCATCGTGTCTGAGACCGTCCCAGTCTCCAAAAGATATCTCGGCGAACCCATCTTCTATAACAACGGATTGGCCGACTCTTGCAGAGATAGCAGTGGCCGTTTCTACAGTTCTCAGGATGGGGCTTGAATAGATCGCTTGCAGCGGCTTGAGATGTTCATAAGGCCCAGTAACCCCAAAGTCGGCCAAAAGCCGAGCTACTGCCTCTGCATCCGTGCGTCCGTTAGCACTCAACGCAGGGTCTGCTCCGCCGCGACCCGAAATTCGATTTCCCTCGGTGAGTGAAGTGCGACCGTGCCGAATCAATACAACTGTAGTGGGCGCTAACTCACTCACGCGAGGTGCCCGGATAGAGCTCGGTGAAGCCATATTGAACTCGGCAGCGCCAGGCGTAATCGCGGGTGCTACAGATTCGAACTGAACGGACGCCGGAGCATCATTTGTCTTCGGAAGATCGCCCAGCAGTCTCAAGCTAGATGCCTCTTCGTCCATCGCTTTATTGGCGAGAGCATCGGCGCGAACGTTCAGCTCTCTTGGGATCCACTCAAACGACACGTCTCTTCCATGAATCAATGACTGAACTTCGATGGCCAGGGCTCGCATGTCCGGGTGCTTGATCTTCCAGTTACCTGAAAGTTGCTCCACGACGAGCTTGCTGTCCATGCGAACGCGGATGCTCGCAGACTCGTCAAGCCGCAAGGCCTGCTCGAGACCGGCGCGAATCGCTCGGTACTCCGCAACATTATTCGTTGCGATTCCAATGAACTCTGCTATTTCGGCGACTATCTCACCGGTTTGAGCGTCAATGACAACGGCACCAGAGCCCGCAGGACCAGGATTTCCTCTGGAACCTCCGTCGGCCTCGATGATGAAACTATTGCTCACCAGCGAACCAAGATGGTCTGGCAGTTAGGACACGTGACTAGTTCATCGCTTGGGGCAGCCATTACTTCGTCGTATGCGGTGGCTGTGAGCGCGATGCGACACGCGCCACAATCACGGTGCAGAAGCCTCGCGGCTCCGATGCCTCGCGAAAGCTTCTTGAGATAAAGTGCGGCAAGTTCTTCGGGCAAGCTAGCCAACTTTTGCTCGCGCTGCTGGACAAGCAGCGCTAGGGCGGACTGAGCGAAGGTCACCCTGTCGGCCAACATGCTCGACTCAGCCTCAAGCTTCGTCGCTAGCTCTGTCTTTACCGTTAGTGCTCGCTCGTAATCCGCCTGTGCTACCTCGTATTCGTCCAGTAACCCCAAAGCAGCGTCCTCTAGATCCGATTTCCGGTTCGCCAAGGAGCGAAGTTCATGACCGATTCCCTCGGCATCTTTGGCTGATGAAGTCTGCGCCAGAAGTTTTTCGTCGTGGGCAATTCGCTTTTCAACAGAGTCGAGATCAACTTGACCTCTAGCTATCGCTACCTTGAGATTCTCCAACTCGGTGCTTTTTTGAAGGTAAGTTTCACTTGCTCCGGCCAGTTCGGATCTCAACTCCGATACTGACTTGCCGCTCGATAGATCTTCTAGGGTTGCTCGTTGTTGCGAGATTTGTTGATCGAAATCTGCGATCATCAACAGTGCTTCTGATTGATCTGCTTGTAACTTCACTGCTCGCCTCGATTGATTGAAAAGACCCATGGATCTGTAGTGACCTCAGAAATAAGGAATTCGACATCAGGAACTAGCTCACTAAGCTGCTCAGCGGCACTCGGTAACCAGAGGGATTCGGCAGCCCAGTGTGAAATGTCGATGCAGGCGAAGGGCCTGGATCGCGGTCTTGAAACCGCATCTAGCGCAGGATGATGCCGCAGGTCTGAGGTGATATAAACATCAGCGCCAGAATCGAATGCTGCATCAAGAAAAGAGTCGCCAGCACCACCACACAGGGCAACAGTTGAAACCTGAGCATCGGGGTCGCCGCTCACGAGCACACCCCGAGCGGTGAAGGGCAGCAACTCTGCAAGCCTTGCGGCTAACTCTTTTAGTGTGATCGCGGTGTCTAGGTATCCGATTCGCCCATGCCCTATCTGGTGGTCAGTCCCAGCAACGAGCGGAACTTGTCCCTTGAGACCGATTGCAGCGGCTAGTGTCGCGCTTACCCCGCGAGTGACTACGTCAGCGTTGGTATGCGCTGCGAAGAGTGAGATTCCTGACCTCATAGCCTGCTGAAGCACGGCCCCCTTGAGGTCATCGAAGTTTATGTTCTGGGTTCCTCGCAATAAGAAAGGGTGATGGCTAATAATCAACTGACAAGATTTCGCTGCTGCTTCGGCCACGACAGCTCCGGTTACGTCCACGCTCAGGAGTACTCTTTCAACTCCGCCCGGGGTGTGTAGAGCAAAACCAGGGGCATCCCAGTCTTCAGCGAGTTCACGAGGCCAGAGCGCATCTGCCGCATCGGCTATTTTCGAGGTATCTGCCATCAACTAATGAAATCCAAACCAGCGAGCTCGTTTCGGCGAATCTCGACCATCTCGAGTTCGGCTTCCTGCTGTTTAATCCTGCGGAATGAGGTTAGAAGAGTCCAAACTTTGACCGCAACAACTATCAAGACCAGCGCGGTGAACTCACCGAACCACGTCGGCGCAGATATCTGCAACAACTGGTTGGGCACAACACAGGCAGCAAGCAGAGCCAAGAACACTAAGTTTCCCGAGACTGCTGCTATGGATACGCGTTTATAAAACGCATAGCCACGAAGAAGGGAAACCTCGTGGAAGTTTGACCTTCGATAGAGAGCCTCAGTGAGATAAGGGGTCAAAGCGCCTGCTGTGCATCCCAGTAAAAGAACCAATGAGGCAGAAGCGGGGAGCAAGCTAAAGACTGGCGAAGCGATAACGCTCAGGGCTAGAAGCACAACTACCAGGACCCTTCGCATGCCGGCTCCCGTAACGTTGAACGAAGCAAGAGCTAGTTGTACCGAGTTAGCTTGACTGGACACAAGAGCCATCACGGTGAGAGCAACCGAAACGTTGATAGAGGTTGCGAACCCGGACGCAGTAAGCCTGTTTAGATCGGCGACTGGATTGCCCGAACCAGCTAGTACAGCGCTCACCGTGGGCGAGCTAGCAGCTAGTGCGGTCATTGTCGCCATAAGCGCCGAAGGAACGACTCGGGTGCTTGAAATTTCTAGGAGCTCGCTCCCAAGCTTCTTCATCGAACCTTCGGCCGCCGATTTTTGGCGGAACAGCATGCCCACCGCAATGGCATAGGCAACTCCAAATCCAACCGACAATCCGAAATCCGGGACTGCAAATGCGGCAACCGGGAGT
>JBEEJJ010000029.1:0-11042 GCA_041169265.1 Actinomycetota bacterium | reverse complement strand
GGTCACACCAAGAGTGACGCGCTAGAGACCATCAACAACCTGATCGCCGATCGTGAAACCTGGTGGCAGCCAACCAGCGCAGACGAGGCCGCGGTCGTGGCACTTCTCGAAGAGCGCGGTGTCGAATACATCGGCTGGCCGGAGTGGTTGATGATCGATGCGCGCGAGCGTGCCCTCGGTGAAGCCGAAGGCAGAGAGAGAATCAAACTCGTTGACCGCGGCGATTTTCTGTCGGTGGCCAAAGGCTAGAAACCCGCAGTAAACGCTTGCAGCCTGAGCGACTAAATTGAACTTCATGGAACTCATTCATCTGCGTCGCGCTGGCATATCGGTCATCTTCGACACTTCGTCTGGCACGCCTGCAATTCTGCACTGGGGCGCTGAGCTTCCTGAGGTGTCTGCACCAGAAGATTTCGTTCGCACGCAGCTCGAACTGACCCCGCCGTGTGACTTCGATCAGCCGCAAACCATCGGAATCTGGCGTGAGAACGCGCGTGGCTTTTTGGGTCGCCCGACCGTGATCGGTTCGCGCGAAGGTGCCGACTTCAGTCAGAAGTTTGATCTGCGCGATATCAAGCGTCACGACGAGCACACGGTTGAGTTTTGCTCGGTCGACGCGGACGCCGAACTCGAGGTTTGCGCCAGGTTCACGCTCGACGCCGCCGGCATTCTGCACATCAAGCAGTCGATCACAAACCTCAACCTGGTTCCGTTCAATCTAGAATCGCTCACGACTTTTGTTCCCGTTCCCGATTACGTGAGCGAGAGCCTCGACTTCACCGGTCGATGGTTGAACGAACGCAATCCGCAGCGGCAGCCCATCCGCGTTGGGTCTTGGACTCGTGAGGGTCGCGAAGGTCGCACCGGTCACGACTACACCCTGGTGCAGTTCGCGCTAGCCGAGGCCACCGGCTATCAAAGCGGTGAAGCATGGGGGCTCTCGCTCGCTTGGAGCGGCAACAACCGTCACGTGCTCGAGCGCACGCCAATCGGTCGTACCTCGCTCGGCGCTGGTGAACTTCTACTGCCAGGCGAGGTGATTCTGGGTTCGAACGAGACTTATGAAGCGCCAGAGGTCTGGGCGGTCTACTCTTCCGACGGTATCGATGGCGCCAGCGCGCGCTTTCACAAGACTATTCGTGCACGCGCAAACCACCCGACCAACATCCGCCCGCGCCCTGTCACACTCAATGTTTGGGAGGCTGTCTATTTTGATCACAACCTCGACAAACTGGTTGCGCTCGCCGATGCTGCTGCCGAGATCGGCGTCGAACGATTCGTGCTCGACGACGGATGGTTCGGTGCGCGTCGTGACGACTTCGCGGGTCTTGGTGACTGGGTAGTCAGCAAGGATGTTTGGCCCGAAGGTTTAGGTCCGCTGGTCGAAGCGGTCAACGCTCGCGGCATGGAGTTTGGTCTCTGGTTCGAGGGCGAAATGGTGAACGCTAACAGCGACCTCTATCGCGCGCATCCCGAGTGGATTCTGCAATCCGGTGGTCGCGTGCCACCGGAGTTCCGCAACCAGCAGGTGCTCGACCTGTCGCACACCGGCGCATACGAGCACGTTTTTAATCAGGTTCACGCAATCTTGAGCGAATACAACATCGCTTACATCAAGTGGGATCACAACCGAGTGCTCACCGAGCCAGCCCACTTCGGTCGCCCAACGGTGCGCAAGCAGACCGAGGCGATCTACCGATTGTTTGACGAACTCAAGGCAGCGCATCCCGGTCTTGAAATCGAATCTTGTGCCTCGGGTGGCGGTCGCATCGACCTCGAAATGGTCAATCACGCCGATCGCTTCTGGACCAGTGACAACAACGACGCACACGAGCGTCAGTCGATTCAGCGTCACACCTCGATCGTCATTCCGCCAGAAATGCTCGGAACGCACATCGGTCCGACCAAGGCGCACTCCACCGGACGCACTCTTTCGGTCTCGTTCCGTGGGGCAACCGCGCTATGGGGACACGCCGGACTCGAGTGGGATCTCACCGAAGCAACGGATGCGCAAAAGGCACAGCTCAAGGGTTGGATCGATTACTACAAGTCGACTCGCGACCTGCTGCACTCGGGTCGAGTGACTCGCGTCGATCAATCCGAACCGAACTCTTGGACCCACGGTGTGGTTGCCCACGACGGCTCGCGCGCCCTGTTCTCGTTCGTGGCTTTGGCTCAATCGCAGTTCAGCCGCCCGGCAAACATCAGACTCACCGGTTTGGATGCGAAATCCGAATACTTTGTGCGTGTGGTCGAGCCTGCAGGCGCACCCGAATACACGCAGATCGCCGGTCCAAAGTGGTTCGAGGGAGTGAAGGTGTCAGGCGCGGTTCTCGACAAGGTTGGTTTGCGCTCTCCTGCTCTGCGCCCTGATCAAGCGCTTTTGATTGAAGTGACTCGCCTCTAAATGCCAACCAACCTGAACGAAAAGAGGCTGGCAACAGCGCGGCTTGCGTTGCTTGCCACGTTTTTTGTGCAGGGTATTGCAGCGATCACGACATTGCCCCGCATCCCCGAATTGATTCAGCAAATCGATGTTGACTTTGCTCAGTGGGGTCTAATCATCGGGCTGTCGGGTCTCGGTTCGTTTGCGTCATTGGTGCTGAGCAACAAGCTAGTGCTGCGCTTTGGAAACACTCCGGTCATGAAGGTTTCCACCGTGCTCGTGGTGAGTGTGATCGTCGCTCAGGGCTTCATTACCAACGCTTGGCTGTTCTTCTTGGTGCTCATTGCGCAGTCGTTCACCTACAGCATGTTCAACATCGCCCTGAACTCCCAGGCGGTTCGCCTGCAAAAGCGGATGGGCAAAGTCATGCTCGGCTCACTGCACGGTGCTTGGTCAATCGGTGCCGCGACATCTGCTGCCATCAGCGGTTGGTTGGCTTCGTTCCTCGATCTGCGTGTTCATCTGATTCTCGTGATGAGTCTGTGCGGAGTAGCCTTTTGGGTTGCCTCGCGCTTTTTGTTGACTAATGACGAAGAGGGGCACAACCCCGAGACCAGGCCGAAGCACTCGGTTTCTTGGTTGCAAACCCCTGGCTATTTGTGGCTGCTTTCGGTTGGACTCTTTGCCGGGATGTGGCCCGAGCTGGTCATGATGGACTGGTCGGCTGTATTTAGCAAAGAGGTTCTTGCAGTCGACCCAACTCGCGGCGCACTTCCTTACACGGTTTTTACAGGGTTCATGATTATCGGTCGTTTTGCATCGTCATGGGTTACAAAATACGTTCACTTCAGCACCATGTCTGCCTGGGGAGGTCTCGTCGGTTCGTTTTTTATGACGGCTGGAGTGGTTTTTGCAGCGACGTTTGCAGAGTCAAATGTAAATCTCGCGCTCACTTTACAAATTTGCTGTTACGCGGTTGCCGGTCTCGGTATCGCTTCGATGGTTCCATCGTTCTTTAGCGCCGCTGGCGACATACGAGGGTTATCGACAGCTCAGGCTCTGTCGCGAATGAGCTTTGCCAACGCAGTATTTGTAATGGTTGCCAAGTGGTTGATGGGTGGGCTCGCCGAGGGTGTTGGTCTGGTTTCGGCCATGATATTCCCGCTCGTTAGCCTGTTTGTCGCCGGACTGATTGCCGCCTATGTCGCGAAGCACTCTAAACGCATTCGCAGTGAGCAACTCGAGGCCTTCCCGCCAACAAGCCCGGTGCCAATTGTTGGCGGAAACTAGCGGTAGTTAGTGAACTGAACGTCGATCGGGAGGTCGCTCGACTTGAGCAGGGCGATGACTTCTTGCAGGTCATCCCGGCTCTTGCTACTGACTCGAAGCTCGTCACCTTGAATCTGAGACTTGATGCTCTTTGGGCCTTCTTCGCGAATGATCTTGCTGATCTTCTTGGCATTCTCTTGGTCGATGCCGTTCTTAAGCGTGGCTTCGATGCGATATTCCTTGCCGGAGGCAAATGGCGCTCCAGCATCAAGGCTTTTGAGCGAAATGCCGCGCTTTACAAGTTTTGACTGAAAAACATCGAGTACCGCTTTCACGCGCTCTTCGCTGGATGCCTTCATCAGAAGTTTTTCGCCGGACCAGTCAATCTCAGCGCCGACTCCCTTGAAGTCGTAGCGCTGCTCGATCTCTTTTTGGGCCTGGTGCAGAGCGTTGTCTGCTTCCATCTTGTCTACTTTTGAAACGATGTCGAACGAGGAATCTGCCATGGCTAGAAGTTTACCTATCTGCCTACGTGTCTAGCGGTGCTGCCTCTGACAACAAGTGGAGCCGGCCATTCGGTGTTGGCCTCCACGTTTACATGTTCTTGCAGTTTTGGATCATGTAAAAGCTCGAGCATCATGTCAACAGCCTTCTTGCCCTGCTGGCGAGGCTTCTGAGAAATGGTGGTCAGTCCGAAGAAGTCGCTCATGTCGTGGTCGTCGATGCCGATTACCGAGATGTCTTTAGGAACTTCGAGGCCAAGGTCTTTAGCAGCCATTATGGTTCCGAATCCCATCTCGTCCGACGCGCAGAAGATCGCGGTTGGAGCGCCCTTCGGGTCACCGAGCATCTGCTTCGCCACCTTGTAGGCACCCTGGATGGTGTAGTCGCTGCTTGCCGTCCAGTTGGGTTTAATCTCAAGGCCGGCAGCCTTCATGGCCTCCTGATAACCGATGAAGCGAAGGTCGGGCTGGTTGAACTCCTGGTCAGCGCCGGGTTCTCCACCGATCATTCCGATTCGGGTATGCCCGAGAGAGAGCAGGTGTTCGGTGGCCAATATGCCTGCAGCTCTGTCATCCATCGAAAGCGATCTTGCGCCAGAAATCGGGCCGCCAATCCCGATAATCGGCTTTTTCATGCGAGTTAGGTTTTCGAGCTCGGCGGCGTTTGGATTAACCGCAACTGCGATAACTCCGTCTACTCGCTTGCGCAGCAAGAACTCATTGAAGATTCGGTCGCGCTGGGCTTGGCCGCCACTCATGTTGTAAAGGGTGACATCATAGCCGTTTTCGATTAGCGCCGATTCGATGCCTTCGAGGATTACCGAAAAGAACCAACGGTCGATGTATGGCAATACGACACCGATGTTTTGGGTGCGGCCGGTTGCAAGCGTTGCAGCCGAGGACGAGGCGACATAGCCCAGAGCTTTGGCGGCGGCTTCGACCTTGGCTCTAGCTTTGGGGCTCACATGCGCCTTGCCGCGCAAGGCGCGGGAAACGGTTGCGGTCGATACGCCCGCCCGTTCGGCTACTTCTTCGATGCCAACCATGTAAAAAACCTGCAAACTTTTTGTAAAAAACGACAGTTTTACAAATCTACTTGCAGTTTCTTGCAAATAAAACCCCGAGTTCGCAACTGGGGATAAGTTCTTGTATCCTTGTCTAGTCTGTTCGGTTCGCTGAATCGGCAACGGCTAGTTACCCAAGCGGCCAAAGGGATCTGACTGTAAATCAGCCGGCTCAGCCTTCGGGGGTTCGAATCCCTCACTAGCCACGAAAACCCCAGTCCTCCACGACTGGGGTTTTTCATTTAAGCCTTAGGCTCTAGCCATGGCAAACTTCGTGCTCGTAGCTGGAACCTTTCACGGCGGCTGGTATTGGGATTCGCTTGCCGACAAGTTGCGAGCTCTCGGTCACCGAGTCTTCACGCCAACACTGTCTGGGCTTCAGGCTGAAGGGGCAAACACGAGCCCGATCAACCTCGACACCCACATCGACGATGTGCTTGCCGTCATCTCAGAAAACGAACTCACTAACATCACCCTGGTTGGGTGGAGTTACGGCGGCATGGTCGTCACTGGAGTTGCCGATCGAACTAGCGCTCATATCAACAGGCTGATTTATCTAGATGCGATCATGCCCAAGCCAGGCCAGTGCGAATGGGATCTTGACCTAGACGAAGACAAACCAGGATTTCTTGCCTCATGCACCGACGGGCTGAACTTGCAGCCACCGGAGTTCCTCGTGCAGATGGAGCCGCGCGTTCGCCCGCATCCACTTGCTACAAAATTGCAACCGCTTTTTTACGATCAGCAAAAGTTCGATAGTTTTGCAAAAGTTTTTGTTTTCGCAGAAAAGTGGTTTCACGACCCAAGGGTTGCTAGCCCCTTCAAGCCGATTCTCGAACGCGTTCAAAGCGAACCCGGATGGGCCACGCAAACTTGGCCCTACGGTCACGACCTTCTAAACGAAGCACCTGAAGAGGTTTACCGGTTGCTCGTTGAAAACGCATCCGCCTAAGAAACGGTGCTGCGGCTCGGGTTCGAACTCCGAAAGCGGGAATAACAAACCAAAAGCCTCGGCTTAGTATCCGTGCTGCGTTTTTCTGGTTGCAGCCAGCGTGAATTAGGGGCTCCAAATGAAACAATCTCTCGCCAAGCTCATCTCGGGCAAATGGTCAGGCGCAGCAATCTTCTTGGTTGCCTTCGTCTTCGTCGGTCTGGTCTTCGGCCCGCTTGCCAGCGAGAAAGCCGAGACCGCGCCTACCGTTGGTCTCCCAGCAGACAACGAAACCGTTCTCGTAGACGAAGCCCTCAAAGACCTGCCGAGCCAAGACGGCACCGCAGCGGTAGTCGTCTATCGAACAACCGACGGCAGCGCGATGACCGAGGAGCAAAAGACTTGGATCATCGGCGAGAAGAACGTTTTCACCCCGCCGTTCCCGCCAGGTGCCGAGCCGATCGTCACCTTTGAAAACGGTGCCAACGAAAAGTTTGTCGAATACTCGAGCATCGAGGTTGAAATCGGTGGTGAAACTGTCAAGGTGGTGCCCGCCGCCACAATCAGCGACGACGAATCCACCGCAGTTATCACCGTTCCGATGACCGAAATCAAGGATGAGGCATTCTGTGATGCCGTTCCAGCCGAAGCCGGCAAGGAGCGCGCTAAGTGTTCCACGGTTCAACTTGCCGATGAGCGAATGGTTAACCTTCGCGCCGAGGCCAAAGTTGACCTCCCAGCAGGTTTGGAAACCGCAACCACCGGTCCTGAGGCGTTCCTGGTAGATGTCTCTGGCGTATTCAAGGGCGCAAACTTCACACTGCTTGGCACCACGGCTCTCGTGGTCATGCTCCTGCTTTTGATCACCTACCGTTCCCCAGTGCTCTGGGCTATTCCACTTCTTACCGTGGGCATCGCCGACGCAATCTCGGGTGACCTTGCCACCAAGGTGGCTTCATGGTTTGGCATCACAAATCTCGATGGTTCGGTTACGGGCATCCTCTCGGTTTTGGTCTTCGGTGCCGGAACCGACTACGCCCTGCTTCTGATTAGCCGTTACCGCGAAGAACTGTTCCTAGAGAGCAACAAGCGTGAGGCAATGCGAAAAGCCTGGATTGGCGCAGCTCCGGCGATCTTCGCATCGGGTGCAACCGTCATCCTTGCTCTGTCGACGCTTGCCATCGCCGACCTAGAAGGCACCCGCGCTCTCGGAATCGCCTGTGCCACCGGTGTGCTCGTGGCTATGGTTGCCGCCCTGTTCGTTCTGCCCGTCATCCTGGTCAGCTTCGGCACCTGGATCTTCTGGCCGGTGCGCCCGAAGGTCGGTGCGGTTTCGAAGGTCGATACCGGGCTCTGGGCCAAGCTCGGCCGCGGCGTCAGCAAACGTCCGATTGCCGTCACTCTTATCGGTGTCATCATTCTCGGTGGCCTAGCCGCCGGTGCAGGTGGCATCAAGATCGGTCTGTCGTCGACCGAGCAGTTCTTGAAGAAGCCAGAAGCCGTCGTCGGACAGGAATACCTGGCCAAGGCATTCGCTGCCGGAACCACCACTCCAAGCACCGTAATCGCCAACAACGACAAGGTTGATGAAGTTGTTGCGGCCGCCGCTGCAGTCGACGGCGTTTCATCGGTTGAGGTTGCCAAGAACAATGATGGCGAAGCCATCGCCAACGATTCGATCACCAAGATCGACGTTGTGCTAGACGCCGAAAGCCGCTCGGATGCCGCATACGCAACCATCACCGCCATGCGCGAAGCCGTTCACAACGTGGATGGTGCAGAGGCCAAGGTCGGCGGACTCGACGCTCAGTCACTCGATGTCAAGAACGCCTATGCGAAAGACCAGGGGACGATCATCCCGATCATTCTCGCGTTGGTATTCCTGGTGCTGGTTCTCTTGCTGCGCTCGCTCGTCGCTCCGATCCTGCTGCTGCTAACCGTCGTCGGTTCGTTCTTTGCGAGCATGGGTGCCGGCTGGTTGCTCTTTGTGAGTGTCTTCAACTTCCCGGCCCTAGACCTCAGCGTGTTCTTGTTCTCATTCCTGTTCTTGGTTGCCCTCGGTGTCGACTACAACATCTTCTTGGTGACCAGAGCAAAGGAAGAGAGTGAAAAACTCGGACTCCGTGAGGGCATGATCAAGGCACTTGCCTCTACTGGTGGCGTGATTACCTCCGCTGGTATCCTGCTAGCAGCTGTGTTCGCAGTCTTGGGGGTTCTACCACTCGTCGCCTTGGCGCAAATCGGTGTGATTGTTTGCATCGGTGTGCTGCTCGACACACTCTTGGTTCGAACGGTCATCGTTCCCGCCCTAGCCTTCTTGGCTGGCGAGAAGTTCTGGTGGCCTTCGAAATCAAAAAAGGTTGGCTAGCCGAACTGCAATTCGGTTAGTCAACGCCCGCCTAAACGGCGAGCCAAACGGTCTGATCTGCGCTTAGCGTTGCTCCTAGGGTCAGACCGTTTTGGCTGCTGGCGACAATTTTCAGCGCAGGCAACTGCAAGGGCTGAGCCCCGAAGTTGTGAATTACAAGAATTTCACCGTTTTTGAAACCGAGTGTCTTTTCATTTGTAAACTCAGCGACCCATTCAAAAGAGCCGTCACCGAGTTTCAGTTCCTTGCGCAACCGAATTGCAAGTTTGTAAAGCTCGAGCGTCGAGCCTGCCACTCCGTCTTGGCGATCGCGCGCATACTCTGAATAAATTTCCGGCTGCGGTAGCCAAGCCTTGCCGGTCCGGTTGAAGCCATTTGCGTCACCGACTCCAGCCTCCCAGGGCAGCGGAACGCGGCATCCGTCACGGCCAACTCGAGCGCCACCCGTGCGATAGAACGTTGGGTCTTGGCGAAACTCATCGGCCAGAGTCGTGTGCTCGGGCAGCCCGAGTTCTTCGCCCTGATACAGATACATCGACCCCGGCAAAGCCAACGTGAAAAGTGTTGCTGCACGTGCGCGTCGAAGTCCTAGCTCGCGGTCGGGTTGAGGTCCGTTTGGACCGATGCCGTCGGATGCCGTCGGGCGACCTTTGACCCCGCCCATCCTTGAAGCGTGGCGAATCACGTCGTGGTTAGACAGCACCCAGGTCGATGGCGCCCCAACCGCATCGAAGGCTTCGAACGACTCGTTGATCGAGTCGAACACAATCTGCGGTTGCCACTCGCTGTCGAGAAAGCGAAAGTTGAAGGTCTGGTGAAACTCGTCTGACCGAACCCATAGCGCCATGAACGACAGAGGCAAAACATAAGCCTCGCCACACATCGCACGCTCGCCCGGATAGGAGTCGAGAATCGCACGCCAGCGTCGGAAGATCGGATGCACCGACTCTTGAAACCACATCGGCGGCGAAGGTTCTCCTTCGATGAAACCCGCACCGGCACGTTCGACGTCGGGGTGGTCGGGCAGCCCGGGAGCCTTGCCCATCGCGTGTGGTTGATCGACCCTGAACCCGTCGACCCCGCGGTCTAGCCAGAAACGAAGAATGTCTTCGAACGCCGCTTGAACCAGTGGATTCTCCCAGTTGAGGTCGGGCTGAGAAGAGTCGAACAGGTGGCAATACCACTGTCCGGGAGTGCCGTCGGAGTTGGTTGTGCGCGTCCAGGCCGGTCCGCCAAAGAGCGAAAGCCAGTTGTTCGGTGGTAGTTCGCCAGACTCGCCGCGACCATCCTTGAAGTGATAAAACGCACGCTCAGGTGAACGCGCCTCGGCAGCCAAGGCCGCCTGAAACCATCGATGCTGGCTCGACGTGTGATTGGGCACGAGGTCAACCAATACCCGGATGCCCACCGCATGAGCAGCTCTAACCATTTCGTCGAAGTCGGCCAAGGTGCCAAAAAGCGGGTCGACATCGGTGTAGTCGCTGACGTCGTAACCGGCGTCCTTCTGCGGAGAGCGCATAAAGGGGGAGAGCCAGATTGCATCGATGCCGAGTGACGCGAGCGAGCTCATCCGCGATGTGATGCCGGGCAGGTCGCCCATTCCGTCGCCGTTGGAGTCGGCAAATGATCGTGGGTAAACCTGATAGATGACGGCCGAACGCCACCACTCGGATGCGCTGCGAGCCGCGTGCTTTGGAGCGGTTTCGACGCGCAAGGTTAGCTCAACTTGATCCAGGCGACTTGGTCGTGTTCGAGTTCACCTTCGACGCGCAGGTCGTGCTGGGTAGTCACGAGCAGCTCACCAGCAGGCAAGACAACGGGGTCTGGCCCGAAGTTTGCGATCACGGCGACACCGTTGTTCACAAACGCGAGCGATTGATCGTCGGTGAACTCGGGAGCCCACCTGAAGTCTCCGCCACCGAGGTTGTGTGTTTTGCGCACCTTGAGCAACTGCTTATATAGCTCGAGCGTCGAACCTGCCACTCCGCGCTGCGCGTCTCGCGCATAAGACTTGTAACCCTCGGGCTGTGGCAGCCAGGATGCGCCCGTGCTCGAGAATCCATTCGACTCGTTTGCACCCGCCTCCCAAGGCAGTGGCACGCGGCAGCCGTCGCGACCTACGCGCTTTCCCTTGGTTCTGAAATAGGTCGGGTCTTGGCGGTATTTGCCTTCGAGCGTGGTGTGCTCCGGCAGGCCGAGTTCTTCACCCTGATAGATGTATGCGCCACCCGGCAGCCCGAGCATGAACGCAGTGTTCGCGCGGCCTTTGCGCAAGCCTAGTGCTTCGTCTGGCTGCTCATAGTCTGGGCCGATGCCGTCGCCCTGAGGCAACTCGCCGACCATGCCATAGCGGGTCACGTGGCGAATCGTGTCGTGGTTCGAAAGCACCCAGGTCGATGGGGCACCCACCGCACCGAACGCGGCGAACGAATCCTCGATGCTCTTGATCTGAGCTTCTTTGGTCCAGCCGGCAAACATGTAGCCGAAGTTGAAGGTCTGGTTGTATTCATCCGGACGAACC
>JBEEJJ010000028.1:0-11321 GCA_041169265.1 Actinomycetota bacterium | reverse complement strand
TTGGCGAGCGGAACCGGAACGCCGATCACCGGAAGAGTCGTGACCGAAGCGAGCATGCCCGGCAGATGAGCCGCGCCACCGGCACCGGCGATGATGACCTTGATGCCTCGTCCGGCTGCGGCCTTGCCCCATTCGATCATGCGTTCTGGAGTGCGGTGAGCCGAGAGAACCTCGACCTCTGCCTCGATGCCGAATTCCTTGAGCACCTGGGCGGCGTCTGACATAACGTTCCAGTCGGAATCGGATCCCATCACGACACCTACGAGCGGATTGGCCATCGCTACTCCTCAAATCTGGCGCCAGAGGCAACCATGTTCAGCCCCTAACGGGCACTAGGCAATTTTAGACGCGCGAGGCCGATTAGCCCTGAAGCAGCGCCTGCGCCGTGGCGTTGGCTTCGTCGGTTGCGAAATCGAGCGAGTCGGAGACCACCGTGACGTGGCCCATCTTGCGACCAGCGCGAGCTCCTTTTCCATAGGTGTGAACCTTGGCTTCGGGATGCGCTGCCAAAACGCTCGCAAACCCGCTCACGAAATCGTTGCGGTCGTTTACTCCGAGCAGATTGACCATGACGGACCACTTGGCTCGGGCTTCGGTTGACCCGAGTGGCAGATCGAGCACGGCACGAATGTGCTGCTCGAACTGGCTGGTGACCGAACCTTCGATGCTGAAGTGGCCAGAGTTGTGGGGGCGCATCGCGAGTTCGTTGATTAGCAGTCGGCCGTTCGGGGTCTCGAACATTTCGACCGCCAAAACTCCGCTGACGCCGACACCCTCGGCAACTGCTCGAGCTATCTCTGCCGCGTGCGCAATGGTCTCATCGTTCGCTCCCGGCGCTGGCGAGATCACTTCGGCGCAGACGCCGTTGGCTTGAGTGGTTTGAACCAGAGGCCAAGTCTTGAACTCGCCGCTCGGGGTGCGCGCGCTCAGCTGCGCCACCTCGCGGATGAAGCCGACCTTCTCTTCAGCGAGCAAAGTACCGCCAACCTGCGCGAGTGCCTGGGGGTCGAGCCAATCTTGAGCGTCAGCCACCGAACGGATGATGCGCACACCCTTGCCGTCGTAGCCACCGATCGGAGTCTTGAGCACGCAGACACCGCCGTTCGCGTTTAGAAACTCCTGCAGATCATCTTCGGTTTGAATCTCGGCCCAAACCGGCATCGGTAGACCGAGTTCGTGCAGGCGACGCCGCATGTGCAGCTTGTTTTGCGCGAAGGCCAGGGCACGCGAAGGTGGCTGAACCGACACTCCGGCAGCCTCGAGGCTTTCAAGAATCGCGAGAGGCACGTGCTCGTGGTCGAAGGTGATCACATCGACGGTTTTGGCAAACTCGGCCACGGTTTCAATCTTGGTGTAATCGCCGACTTGAGTCGCGGCGAGCGCTGCAGAAGAACCTTCTGCCTCGGCCAGCACCTTGATTTCTAGCCCGAGTTCTAGTGCCGGAACGATCATCATGCGAGCAAGCTGGCCACCGCCGATCACGCCAACACGCAAGGTCATTCGATTCCTCTCGATGGATGCCGCGAGCCTGTTCGGCGCGCATCCCGTTCTATTTTGCCAGCGTTTGACGCAGTTCTTCGGCGAGGTCTTTTGCTTTAGGCAGACCCGACAGAATCAGCGGTTCCCCGTCGGCCACCGAAAGCACGATTCCCTTGCCTCGTGAATAGTCGACCGAGGTGATTGCGGTGTTCGCAACCTCGCGCTTGGTGCGGGCAAACAAACCGCCTCGTTGAACTACCCGGGTGGTTGTGATGTCGACGAAGTTGGTTGCGAACCGCCAGGTTGGAATGATCCAGAGCACTAAAAGCAACAGACCCACCACGCTGTATGCGGTGATGTTGATCCAGTCGTCATAGACGTGCCCCGACATGAACGCCAGCACGAAGACCCCGACAAACAGAGCCAGGTGCGCGAACCAGAGCTTGCTGCCGCGCTGTCGCACGCGCGCTAGAACGAACTCCTGTTGAAAGGTCACCGCTTAATTGTGCCTGAGATGCACGATGTCGCCGGCAGCCACCGCATAGAGTTGGTGCTCGCCGTCTACCGCCACGAGGATGCGCCCGCTCTGATCGAGCTCGACACCCTTGCCCTCTACCTCTTGTTCGCCGGGAAGTATCACGCGAACCCGACGCCCGAGGCTTGAGCACTTTGCACTCGCACTGCGGCGCAAACCGCTTGCATCGGCATCCCCGCGATAGAGCGTGAACGCGCGATAGAGCTGAACGAATTCGTTCAAAAACGCTTCGAGGGCAGCCTCGAACGACACCGTTGCGCCTTCGAGCCGAAGCGAGGTGGCGGTTTCGATTGGAAGTTCGTTTTTGTCTTGGGCAATGTTGAGTCCGACACCAATGACAACACCGGAGCCGTCTGACAGAAGTTCGCTGAGGATTCCCGAAATCTTTTGGTCACCGACCAGCACGTCGTTGGGCCATTTGAGGCTAACTTCGCGTTCGGGTAGCAACTCGGCGACGGCCTTGGTCATCGCCAGACCAGCGAGGATGGGCAGCCAACCGAACCGCTCCAACCCGACGCCGTGCGGCCGAACCAAAATCGAAACCGAAAGCGATGAGTCGACCGGGGAGTCCCACTGACGACCGCTGCGCCCGCGACCTGCGGTCTGCGAACCTGCCGCCAAAACCGATAGGTCGGGCCAATCGTTGGGGCTGGTCAAAGCGGCGGCGGCAACATCCGCGTTGGTCGAACCGGTTGACTCGACGTAGTCGATTCGGGCAACCAACTGGTTCAGGTGCTCTAGATTCATGGTCAAAGGCTACTAGAGTGGCTTTCATGTCAGACAACACACCAAAGCATGACATGTCCACCACGGCAGGCAAGTTGGCCGACCTTCGAGACCGCTATCACGAAGCGGTTTTGGCCAGTGGCGAAGCAGCGATTGCTAAGCAACACGCAAAGGGCAAGAAGACCGCCCGCGAGCGCATCGAACTGCTGCTCGACGAGGGTTCATTCGAAGAACTCGACGAATTCGTCAGACACCGCTCCACCGCTTTCGGCATGGACCGCAACCGCCCATACGGTGACTCTGTGGTTACCGGAGTTGGCACCATCCAGGGCCGCCAGGTTGCCGTTTTCTCGCAAGACTTCACCATCTTCGGTGGCTCGCTCGGTGAGGCCGCCGGAAACAAGATCATCAAGGTCATGGACCTAGCCCTCTCGACCGGCGTTCCGCTGATCGGAATCCTCGACTCGGGCGGCGCACGTATTCAAGAGGGTGTCATTGCACTCGGTAAGTATGGCGAAATCTTCAAACGCAACACCATGGCCTCGGGCGTCATCCCCCAGATTTCGATCATCATGGGTCCGGCTGCCGGTGGAGCGGTTTACTCCCCCGCACTGACCGACTTTGTGATCATGGTCGACAAGACCTCGAACATGTTCGTCACCGGTCCAGACGTGATCAAGACTGTAACCGGCGAGGATGTCGGCATGGAGGAGCTCGGTGGCGCTCGCGCACACAACGAGACCTCGGGTGTTGCCCACTACCTGGCCGTCGATGAGAACGACGCGATCGACTACGCTCGCTCGCTGCTCTCTTATCTGCCGCTGAACAACCTGAGCGAAACCGAACGTTACGCAACCACGGATGTGCTCGAGGTAACCGACGCCGACCGAGTGCTCGACACTTTCATTCCGGATTCCCCAAACCAGCCTTACGACATGCGTGCAATCATCGAGGCACTCGTCGACGAAAACGAGTTCCTTGAGGTTCAGCCACTGTTCGCGCCGAACATCCTGATTGGTTTCGCTCGAGTCGATGGCCAGAGCGTTGGCATCGTGGCAAACCAGCCACAGCAAATGGCTGGAACCCTGAACATTGATGCCGGTGAGAAAGCCGCCCGCTTTGTGCGCTTCTGCGACGCCTTCTCGATTCCGATTCTTACCCTCGTCGACGTGCCGGGGTACCTACCTGGCACCGACCAGGAGTGGGCCGGAGTGATTCGCCGCGGTGCAAAGTTGCTCTACGCCTACGCCGAGGCAACCGTGCCACTCGTGACGGTGATCACGCGCAAGGCCTACGGTGGCGCATACATCGTGATGGGTTCGAAGCAGCTCGGTGCCGACATCAACCTGGCGTGGCCAACTGCCGAAATCGCCGTGATGGGTGGTCAAGGTGCGGTGAACATTCTGTTCCGCGACAAGATCAAAGCCGCCGAAGAAGCAGGCGATGATGTGGCAGCGGTGCGCGCCAAGCTCGCGGCCGAATACACCTACAACGTCGCGAGTCCGTTCTTGGCGGCCGAGCGCGGTGAGCTCGACGGCATCATTGAGCCGTCGGCAACTCGCATCAACGTGATCAAGGCCCTTCGAGCTCTCAAGACAAAGCGTGCCAACATGCCTCCGAAGAAGCACGGAAACATTCCACTCTGATGAACGAGAACCTCGACATCCGAGTTGAACGCGGCGAGCCTAACTCCGAAGAGTTGGCGGCCGCAATCTCGGTAATCCAATCTCTGCTCGCGGCTGCCGAAGCCGAAGCGGCGGATGCATCGGCCCGCAAGCCGAACGCCCGCTCGAGTTGGAACCGAAACCACGGACTTCTCCGCTCCCCGATCCAAGCTGGCCAGGGCCAGTGGGGTGCGGCCATCCGGGCAGGTTTGAACTAAACAAAAACAACAACCAGATTAGGAAATGCAATGACGCGTACCCCTACCAAGATTGACGAACTAGCCGAGGGCTGGGTCGTCAAGATCGCCGAACTGAGCCCATCGTTTGCCACTTATGCGGGCATCCCTGGCGGCGAAGACAAACTAGACGACGCATCGCCTGAGGCCGAGGCAGAGGGCTATCGCCTTCAGAAGGAATTGCTCGCCAAACTCGAGCCGGTCGTACCGGTCGACAAGGTTGATGAGATCACCAAGGATGCTCTGAGCGCAAGCCTGCAACTGGGCATCGAGTCCTACGAGGCCGGGCTTTATCACCGCGACCTCAACGTAATCGCGTCACCGGCGCAGGGCATCCGTGACATCTTCGACCTCTCGCCTACCGCGACCGAGAACGACTGGAGCAACCTCGCCAAGCGTATGAAGGCCGTCGAAGGAGCACTCGACGGTTACATGGCAAGCCTTCGCGAAGGCATCGCGGCCAAGGATGCGCCGGCTCGCCGCCAGGTCGAGCAGATCATCACCCAGGTTGCCCAAATCACCGACGGCAACGGCTTCTTCATCAAGTTCGCCGACGGAGCGAAAGCCGAAAACGGTGAGCTAAGCGCTGCCCTCAAGGCCGAGGTCGAAGCAGCCGGTCGCGCCGCAACCGAAGGCTACGCCAAGTTCGGTGAGTTCTTGAAGAACGAGCTACTTCCTAACGCATCGGCCGAGGACGCCATCGGCCGCGAGCGCTATGCACTTCACAGCCGCAAGTTCTTGGGTGCCAAAATCGACCTCGACGAGACCTACGAGTGGGGACGCGAGGAACTCGCCCGCGTGACCGCAGAGCAAGAGGCAGTCGCCAAGCAGATCAAGCCGGGCGCCACGGTTGCCGAAGCCATCGAGGCACTCGACAACGACCCGAGCCGCAAGTTGCATGGCACCGAAGAACTTCAGCGCTGGATGCAGAAGCTCTCGGACACCGCAATTGAAAAGCTTGCCGGCACCCACTTCGACATTGCCGAACCGCTGAAGACCCTCGAGTGCATGATCGCTCCGACCCAGCACGGTGGCATCTACTACACCGGTCCGACAGACGACTTCAGCCGTCCAGGACGCATGTGGTGGTCGGTGCCGGTTGGCGTAACCGAGTTCGACACCTGGCGTGAAACCACCACCGTCTATCACGAGGGTGTCCCCGGTCACCACCTGCAGATCGCACAGCAGGTTTACAACCGTGCCGAACTCAACTCGTGGCGCCGCCTCGCATCCTGGTGTTCGGGTCACGGCGAAGGATGGGCGCTCTATGCCGAGCGTCTGATGGCCGACCTTGGCTTCTTGGACGACCCGGGTGACCGTCTGGGCATGCTCGACGGACAGCGCATGCGCGCCGCTCGCGTGGTGCTAGACCTCGGTGTGCACCTCGGCAAGCCAAAGCTCGACGGCAGCGGAGTTTGGGACTTCGAATACGCGCTGAACTTCATGCGTTCGAACGTGAACATGAGCGACCAGTTCGTCAACTTCGAAGTAAACCGCTACTTCGGATGGCCGGGACAGGCTCCTTCATACAAGATCGGTCAGCGCATCTGGGAGCAGATTCGTGACGAGCTCAAGTCACGTCAGGGCGACGCCTTCGACCTTAAGGCGTTCCACCGCGATGCACTGAACATGGGAGCCGTCGGACTCGACACTCTGCGCAAGGCCCTGCTGGGCTAAGCCAGAACGATGGCAAGAGCCATCGCATCAACAATCACAGGTTGCCCTGTCCACTTAACTGGGGACAGGGCAATCGTCGTTTTTGGTGGGCACCTCAGTTTGCTCAGCACCAAAATGGAAACAGGAATCGCAGTAACGGGACATTTGATTCCTAATCGGGGGAGTCGAGAAATCGACTCGGGGTAGAGAAGACGGTTTTCGGACCGTCTTTTCTCTCTTTAAGGCGGCTTCTGACTCGCCTGGTTATGGAAGCCTCAAAAGCAGACTCGGCCCTGACGAATCACGCTCGGTAGCCGCCACCGTGACCATCCAAGCCTCACCCGCAGGTGCTCGCACCGTTACGCGACCTGAGTTGACTCCGTCAATCGCCGCGGCAACGTCTCCGAGCACGCGGGCGTGTAAATCTGACTCGGCGTTGTCGAGCCCACCTTCGTCAAGTAACACCACCTCTACCCCACGGATGCGGGCGTTGCGCACAGCAGCGCGCACGGCATCGTTGACCAAAGCACGCCCACGTATCTCATCTCGAAGCGCAGCTTCAGAGAGTCGAGCCCCATCTCGTTCTGCGTCGGTGAGTCTCCCGCCACTCTCAACGATGCGTTCAAGCAGTGGGAGTGACGAAGACAGCGCGGCCTGAGCTCGCTGCTGGCGTTCGAAGCGCTGGGCTGTGGTTGCCGCCGAGGCCGTGGCTTCTTGCTTTGCGATTTCGGTGAGCTCTGCAACATCCCTGGATGCTCGCTCGATGCCAACCGAAAGCGCTTGACCGGCGGCGACCAACAGGGCCATGCCGATCACGCCGGAATCAAAGATTGCGACGAAACCACCCCACTGCACCGCCTGAACGGCAACGACGGCTGCACCGACCCAAGCGATCGTTCGGTGCCTCCTGACCGCGGTGGCAGCGAGAAGCACTCCGAAGCCGCCGATGTACCAGGTGGCGAAGGTGTTGTGCCAGTCCCCAACGATTAGCGGGTTCACCAGCATAGGAACCACGAACGCTACAGCAAGATTTGCCCAAGCCTGAATGGCGGGCATCCTCGCGCCTCGGTATAAACCGTGGGTCGTGATAATCGCGAGCATGAAGATTGCGATGGCAATCGCTCCGATGGTTGGGTCTCGATAGGAGCTAAGCCAGAATGCGCCAAGCACTGCGTGATAAAGACCGAACAGAGCGCCAATGACGCTGATCCAAGCTCGAGAGACTCTAATCATTGAAGGGCCACTCAATCACAATCGAGGTTCCGCCACCGATTTTGGAATCGATGAAAACCTTGCCGCCGACACGTTCGACTCGCTCCGAGATTGAGATGCGCAAACCGAGTCGGTTCTTGGGCACGCGACTCGGTCGGAATCCCACCCCATCGTCACGAACGACAATCTTCAGTTCTCGTTCGGTGGCCTTGAGCCGCACCAAGCGCTGCGCGCCTCTCCCTGCGTGTTGAATCGAGTTCGCGACCGCCTGTGCGGTTGCATCGGTCAAGGCATCGACCACCTCCGAAGGAAGTTGCTTGGCCGAGGCACCGCTCACAGCAAGTTCGCAGTTCGAATCCTGTCGACGCACCGATTCGCCTAGCGCCTGGAAAAAGGAGATAACCGAGATCGACTCGCTCTTGGTTTCCATTTCGGAGGCCACAAACTTCAACTTCCAGATCGCCTCCGAGGCGGATTCGGCTGCCGCTCGCTGCTGCTCCTCGCTATTGGCATTCGCTGCCACAATCAGTGTGGTCAGCACCGAATCGTGAACCAATGCGTCGATGCGTGACCGTTCTCGTTCGATTGCGTCGGTTCGAGCACGCTCGGCAGCAGCGGCCGTGGCTTGCTCCGTTGCCACATCGACCTTTGCGGCACTGCTCCTCAAAAGCTGCGCGAGGGTGACCACCGTAGCCGGAAACAAAACTATGTATGAAGCATCTTGAAGTGCCGTAGAAAATTCGGCCGATCCACCCGTCGACTGAGTATGCAAGTAGTACCAGACGAGCGGAATCGAAAACATGTATCCCCAAGCCCACCACTTGGGAATGTGCATACCCACCGCCATCGAAGCGATGCCAGTGGCCCACCAAACCCACGGGCGAAAATCCTCGGGCAACACCGATACATCTGGAACCAACAACGGCCAAACCAGCATCACCAGAAGAACCACGGCCGAGTGTGCCGTGTAACCGCGCAAACTTCCGCTGCCAAACCAAAAGTTGTAGACGTTGAAAACCTGCACGGCGATGATGAGTCCGAGGCTCGTCCAGGTATAGATCGGGTCTAGAAATTGAACCTGCGGCAGCGCATTGGCCAGCATTTCGATGCCAGTGATCAGGGCGACGATGCTGAACGCGCGACCTATCAGGGTGTCTACTCTCGCGAGAGCAAGCGACCTAGTGGGTGACTGCGCAACTGCCATTAGATCGAACTCTCGTCGATAAGCCCGTCTTCAATGGCGCGCAACAGAAGCTCGGTTTTGCTCGAAACAGGGCGGCCGATGTCGGCATACTTCGACCTAACTCGATCGATGTGTTCCTTAGCCGTGTTCATCTTGATGTTCAGGCTGAAGGCCACCTGTTTTAGAGCGAGTCCTGAGGCGTAAAGAGTCAAAACTTCACGCTCACGCGGAGACAGTTTGGCCTCTTTGAACTCGAGGTCGGAGTCGATGGCAGCGGTGGTCTGGGTGTTGTTCACATAGATGCCGTTGGCAACTAGGCGGATGGCCGAGGCAAGTTCATCCATGCTTTGTGCCTTGGGTACGATGGCCGCGGCTCCGGCCTTGATGGCGGCGCGAATCAGATTGCGTTTATCGGCGATGCTGAAGATCAAAACCTGAGAGCCGAGTTCGCGCACCCGGGTCACGTTGTCTTCGACCAGTGAACCGTCGGCGAGCGACAGGTCGAGCACCACAACCTGCGGAACCGCATCCCCGATGGTTTGCATCAGTGCATCTACCGAGGGCGCTGACGCAAGCAACTCGAAGTTGTATTCGTCGCAAGCGGCGCGAAAACCTAGTCGAATCGCATCGTGATCATCGACGATTGCAACGCTCACGCGCTCGTCGGTTAATGCGCTCGACTCCCCCAGGGTCTGTTGCTCGCTCATTGTCGAATAAGGCTAGCAACTGCTTCTACGTGGTGAGTGTGCGGAAACAGGTCAAACGCCCGAAGTGATGCCAACTTGTAACCACCGCCCAGCAAAGGCTTGAGGTCGCGAGCCAGAGCGACCGGGTCGCAGGCGACATAAACGATGTGGGCAGGCGCTAACTCGAGCAACTGACCGACCACCTTGCCGCCGGCACCAGACCGTGGCGGGTCGAGAACGATGGTCGCGGTGGATGCGGGCGAACCGGCTTTCTGGTGATTCGTGATGCGCTCGGCTAAGAACCTCTCGGTGGGCTGACAGACCGCCTTGACGTTGGCCAGGTCGGCGAGGTTGAGCACAGCATCCTCGGTAGCTTGCTTGAACGCCTCGACAGTGGTCACTCGCGAGTCATTGCCGAAGCGGGCAGCGATCGCGCCTGCGAACAGGCCGACCCCGCCATAAAGGTCGAGGTTGTCGGCGGTCTTGTCGAAGCCAGCCTTGGCGATTGCATTGGTTACGGCACCGGCAAGTAGGTCTGGCGCTTTTCGGTGAACCTGCCAGAAGCCGCCACCAGAGATGCGGAAGGTTCGCCCAGCGGCACGCTCGACCAAGCGCTCGTCGCCCTTGATCTTCTTGTCGACCGAATACTGCACCTGACCGGTGTTCGAGGCGGCGATTTCGATTTTCGAAACCCCAGACCAGTTCTTGAGGTGCAAGCCCAGCTCGCGAATGTCTTCGACAGCCAGCGGAAGGTCGCGAGTTTCAACCACTTCGTGGGTGCGCTCGCGGTATGGCCCGGCATTTCCGAACTCGTCGACGTGCAACTGCACCCGAGTGCGATAGCCCAGACCGTTGGCGACGTCATCGCCAGGCGCGGCTTCTACCTCGGGGCGAAGTTCGAGGCCGGCCATGCGGGCCAAGGCCTCTTCGAGCACGTCCGCCTTGAGCTCACGCTGGTAGTCGAGGTCGATGTGACCGAATTCGGCACCGCCGGCACTGCCCTCGCGAGCGGCCTTCCAGAAGTGTTTGACTCGATGTTCGCTTGGTTCGAGCACCTCGGTGGTTTCGGCTCGGCAAAACGAGCCGCCGCGGTCTTCAAAAACTCGCGCCTTGACCTTTTCGCCAGGCAGGGTGTGCGAGACAAACACCACGCGACCCTCGTGGCGAGCCACAAAGATGCCGCCGTGCGCCACCTTTTCGATCGAAAGGGTCAGTTCTTGGCCTAGCCAGTTAACGGGTTTGTTCACCAGACAAGTGTGCCAGACTCGTTCTGTGACTCGCCTAGTTTTAGCCTCGACTTCGCCCGCTCGTCTGCGGGTTTTGCGTGACGCCGGCATCGAGCCGACCACGATTGCACCCTTGGTCGACGAGGATGCGGTCGAAGACCGAGCACGCGCGATGGGACTCATCACCAACACCGAGCACGTCGTGCACGTGCTAGCCAAGGCCAAGGCCGAGGCCGTGGCCGCCATGCCGGAGAGCGCTGGGGCGCTCATCCTCGGCTGTGATTCGCAACTCGACCTCGATGGCGAATCGCTCGGCAAACCACACGACCCTGCCGTAGCAATCGAACGCTGGAAGCGACTCCGCGGCAACACGGGCGTGCTGTATTCGGGGCACTGGCTCATCGACAACCGAAATCCTGTGGCTGGTCAACTGCCACCCGCGGTCGGAGTAGTGTCTGGCACCACGGTGCACTTTGCCGAGATCTCCGATGCCGAGATCGAGGCCTACGTGGCCACCGGCGAGCCGCTCAAGGTGGCCGGAGCGTTCACCATCGATGGGCTGGGCGGAGCGTTTTTGACCCGCATCGAGGGCGACGCCCACACAGTGATCGGCATCTCACTTTCGGCACTTCGCGAACTTTGCCAACTGCTCAAAGTGGAATACACAACCCTCTGGAATCGGCTCTAATCGGTAGGCTAGTTGACTATGACCGCAACA
>JBEEJJ010000027.1:0-12160 GCA_041169265.1 Actinomycetota bacterium | reverse complement strand
CGCACTCGCAAGGTCTGCGGGGCGCATCTCGGAGTAAGTGGCGATCAGCTGCTGGGCACTCTGGTTCTCGGCATCCTTCTCAGACTCGCTCACCTGATCCCAGTTGGCGAAAAGCGTGACTCCTCGGGCAAACGGCGACACCGAAGTCTTTGGCCGACGCAGGAAAAGTTCGTTAACGATCCAGTCTTGGTTCTTGCCCTGTTCGATCGAAAGGTCTTCGATCTGGGCCGAACCCGAACCGTCTTTGAGAATCACCTTGCGGCCGAGAATCTCGGCAATCACACGCACCTCGCGACCGCGCTGAACGAAACGGCGGTAGTCGATGATTCCGTTGGTAATCACCTGGCCCGGAGCGATCGAAGTGACTCTGGCGATGGGCACGAGAACGCGACGGCGACCGGTGATTTCGACCAAAAGTCCGGTGGCGCGAGGAGCTCCCGATTTGCGGTAGCTCACAAGAACGTCGATGACTTTTCCAACACGGTCTCCCGCGGGGTCAAAGACGCCACAGCCCGCCAATCGGGCGACAAATACTCTCGTTGCGCTCACAGGTTAACCTTAGACGCTCGCTCCAAGTCGGTGCGAGAATAGTCGGGTGAACAATGGACGTCGCAATCTAAACCGCATCCCCGCCCCTCTGACCCAGGGCGAGGTGGTGGCGACATTCAAGGAATATCTGGATGCGGTCAACTACGTCGAACGTCTTCTTACCGCCGACTTTCCTCCTAACTCAATCGCCATCGTCGGCAACGATCTCAAGAGCGTCGAGCGTGTGCGCGGGAGGCTCAGCACCGCACGAGTGGCCATTGGCGGCGCATCCACCGGTTTGATGATCGGCCTGATCTTTGGCCTGCTCACGACTCCGGCTGCGACCACGGCCGATGCCTTCGCCGTGACGGCAGTGGGCGTCTTGCAGCCGATGATTATCGGTGCCGGCTTGGGAATGCTGTTCAACGTCGTTCGCTTCTCGATGGCTCGCAACAAACGCGGCTTCATCAGTGCTTCTTTGATCATGGCCAAGGAATATGAAGTTCAGGTTCCGGGCAACCTGGTCGAGCACGCCAAGCGCATCGCCGCCGAAACCAGCCAGGAGGGCAAGCAGTGAGTTCGTTTAACATCTCGGACGAAGTTGCTTCTGCGCTCGCGGCAGGGCGACCGGTTGTGGCACTCGAGTCGACCATCATCTCGCACGGTCTGCCGAGGCCACGCAACCACGAGGCTGCGGTGGAGTTTGAAGAGATTCTTCGCAACCAAGGAGTCACCCCCGCAACCATCGCGATTCTCGACGGTGTGCCTCAGATCGGTCTCGACGCAAAGGGAGTCGACCGAATCGCCAACGAAGACCTCGCCAAGGCGAGCGTTAGGGACATTCCAATCTTGGCTGCCAAGAAAGCTAGCGGTGCAACCACCGTGGCCGCCACCGCACACCTTGCCGCGCTAGCCGGCATCCGCGTTTTTGCAACCGGTGGTCTCGGGGGAGTGCACCGCGGCGCGATTGACACCTTTGACGAGTCTGCCGACCTGAGCACTCTCGCCGTCACCCCAATCACGGTCGTCTCGGCAGGCGTGAAATCGGTTCTCGACATTCCGGCAACGCTCGAACGTCTAGAGACTTTGAGCGTGCCCGTGATCGGCTTCAAGACGCGCGAGTTTCCCGCCTTCTGGCTGACTAGAAGCGGCTACCAGCTGGATTGGTCGCTCGACACCGCCGAAGAGATCGCACTTGCGATGCAGGCGCAAGACCGGCTGGGTCACGGACAGGGCATTGTTGTGGCCAACCCGATTCCTGAGCAGCTTCAATGGGACCCAGCCGAACACGATCGCGTTCTCGAAGTGGCCTTCAAGGCGGCAGATGCTGCGGGCGTTTCGGGCAAGGCGGTGACTCCGTTTTTGCTCGGTTTTATAGTCGGGGAGTCGGGCGGACGCAGCCTCGAAGTGAACCTCGACCTGGCTCGAAACAACGTCAAGGTCGCCGGGCTAATCGCAACCGCGTGGTCAGCTCTAAAGGCCAGAGGCTAGCCTTGCCTCGCCGACTCTTGGTGATTGGCGATGTAATCGACGACATCATCGTCATGCCGGTCGAGCCAATTCGCGACAACACCGACACCACTGCAAACATTCAAAAGACTCTCGGCGGGTCGGCCTCAAACGTGGCCGCCTGGGCTGCTCACTCGGGTGCCGAAGTCGGTTTCGTGGGCTGTGTAAACGACGAGGATGTGCAGCGCAACCTAACCAACTTCTTAACTTTTTCGGTCGAGGCGACCTTGCAAACCAGCTCGAAACCGACCGGTTCGATCGTGGTTTTGGTCGATGGCGAATCGCGTTCCATGCTCACCGACCGTGGTGCAAACCAAGACCTAAGTTTGGCGGCAGCCATCAACCGGGTGCCCGAGCGGGGAATCGTTTATCTGAGCGGTTATGCATTGCTCGGAAAAAGCCCCGAGGACGTCGGCAACCTGGTTCGAGCAGCGCACGCGGCCGGCGCCCTGGTGGCCATTGACCCCGGTTCGACCGGATACATCGCGGACTATGGCGTGAGCGCCTATCGCGAGCTTCTCCTGCTCGCCGATGTTCTGTTTCCGAACCGCGAAGAGGCCGACCTCCTAGCTGTCGTGGGCCAAGTGCCTCTGGTTGTTGTCACCGACGGGCCGCGCGGTGCGACGGCTCAGTGGAGGGACGGCAGCCAGGTTTCTCAGGTCGGCGTTGAGACGCGATCGGTCGACCCGACTGGCGCGGGAGACGCGTTTTGCGGAGCGTTTTTAGCGGCCATCGCCAGCTCGGAGTCGAGCGACCCGCTCTCCACCGGTGCGGTAGCCGAGGCACTGAGCAACGGCGTCAAAGCTGGTGCGGAAGCCGTGGCGATTATCGGCGCACGACCTGTGCTGGCGCATCCCTAGGAGTGCTTTGCCAGCCACGCTTCGACGTCGTCTGGCGTGCGCGGAAGACCTCCACTCAGGTTCTCGACGCCGTCTTCGGTAACTAAAACGTCGTCTTCGATTCGAACGCCGATACCGCGCCACTCTTCAGGCACGAGCAAGTCATCTGGCTGAAAGTAGAGTCCCGGCTCGATGGTGAAGATCATGCCCGGCTTGAGCTCCTGATCGAGGAAAAGTTCGCGACGTGCTTGGGCACAGTCGTGCACGTCGAGACCGAGGTGGTGGCTGGTTCCGTGCACCATCCAGCGGCGGTGCAGTTGGTTCTCTGGCTTGAGTGACTCTTCAGCCGAGATGTCGATGAAGCCCCAACCCGAAACCTTGGCGGCGATGACCTTCATGGCGGTCGCGTGCAGGTCGCGGAACTTGAGCCCAGGCTTGGCGGCCGCAAACACCGCGTCGGCTGCCTCGAGCACGGCCTCATAGACCAAGCGCTGCTGAGGCGTGAACTTGCCATTTACCGGCAGGGTGCGGGTGACGTCGGCGGTGTAGAGAGAATCGACTTCGACTCCTGCGTCAAGAAGCAACAGGTCACCGTCTTTGACCGGTCCATCGTTGATCACCCAGTGCAAGGTGCAGGCGTGGTTTCCGGCGGCAGCGATCGTGTCATAGCCGAGGCCATTGCCTTCGACTCTTGCTTTGCCATAGAACTCGGCTTCGATGACTCTTTCACCGCGAGGATGCCCGATGGCATCTTTGAGCCGTGAAGCGACTGCCTCGAACCCGCGAACCGATGCGTCAACAGCTTTGCGCATCTCGGCGATCTCGTATTCGTCTTTCACGAATCTCAGTTCGCTGACGAACTCGACCAGTTTGTCGTCGCTGCCCTCTTCGCCAAGGCGCACGACATCGGAATCCTTGATTTCAGAGCTGAAGGAATCGAACTCGGAGAGCGAGCGAGTTGCGATGTGCAGCAGAGCGCCGACCTGTGCGATCGAAGGACGCTGCCCGACCCAGAATTCACCGATGGTCGGGTTCGAGAAAAACTCTTCGTTGTCGCGACCCGCGGTTTCGCGAAAGAACAGGGTGCTGGTTGCGGTGCGATTGCGGGCGTCGATGACCAAAATCGAATCAGGCACGGTGGCCGAGCCCCAACCGGTGAGGTGAGCGAAAGCCGAGTGTGCTCGGAATACGTAATCAGAGTCGTTAGAGCGAGTCTTTAGCGAACCAGCCTCGATGATCACGACCTTGCCGGCAAAAGCTTCGGCTACAGCCCTGCGTCTAGCCGCAGCAAACGGTGCCACGGGATGCGCTGCCGGAAGCGTGGCATCTGGCTCGGCCCATCCGCTACCGATGAACTGCATGAACTTTTCGCTGGTCGGACGGTGCGAGCGATTGTTCACACGGTCTGCCATTTTCTGATCTGACTTCTTGCTCATGCCTACATACTTGCACGAAAAACTTTCTGCCGTTGCGGCTAATCTGAGAATGAAAGAGGGCACATGAAAATCGATTTGCACGTTCACACCGACGCATCAGACGGCAAAGAATCGGTGGAAACGGTTTTCGCCCGCGCGGCATCGCTGGGCCTCGATGCCATCGCCATCAGTGACCACGACACCACGGCAAACTGGGGCAGAGCCAAAGAACTTGCTTTCCAACACGGCATGGGTTTTGTGCCGGCGATTGAGGTCACCACTCGAGCTCACTTCGTCAAAGGGGATGAACCTGCCGCGAAGTTCGGTGTGCACATGTTGGCCTACCTTCCCGATCCGACAAATGCGGCGCTGGTCGAGCGAATGAGGCAGACCATCGAGGGTCGAGAGCTTCGACTTCGCGAGATCGCTGAACGCCTCGGACCTAAGTATGGAATCACTTGGCAGTCGGTGCTCGATCAAGTTGTCGGCGACGCAACACTGGGTCGACCTGCGGTGGCGGATGCGCTTATCGCGGCAGGTCACTTCGAAAACCGCGGGCAAGTTTTCGACCAAGTGTGGTTCAAGGGCAGCCCCTACTACGTGCCGAACCGAGCCGTGCCCGACACCATCGACGCCATCGAGTTGATACGCGCCGCGGGCGGGGTTCCCGTGATCGCGCACCCACTATCCAGAGTCAAAGACAGAGATGCCTTAGGTGAGAAGCCGCTTTTGCACTTCGAGGCGATGATCGAGGCAGGGCTCGGGGGAGTCGAGGCATTCCACCGTGAGGTGGAAGAATCGGACCGCGAGTGGCTCTTGAACCTCGCCGAGCGCCACGATCTGATCGTGACCGGTTCTAGCGACTACCACGGGGTTGCCGGAAAGAAAAACGAACTTGGCGAAAACACGACAACAGTCGAGAACCTGGTCCGAATCATCGAGCAGGCATCGGGTGCAGAGGTAGTGAACCTAAGTCTTTAGCGACTAGCTAGCAGCACATTAGGCAGCCGAGAGCGCTGCTTGCGTTCAGGCGCTGGTGCCGCCGCGGGTGCGGCGACGCTGACGGTTTGCCTGTGGACGCTTGTGCTCCGAGCCACCGTGCTTCGGTGCGTCGGCCGAGCCGCCATCACGAGCCGCTGGCTTTTCGCTCGAACCCGATCGGCCGGCCCCGCGGTTGCGGTCTGAGTTGCGAGGGCGGTCTCCGCCTCGTCCTTGGCCACCACTTCTGGAGCCACCTTCTCGGCGCTCGCGATCACTGTCACGCTTGGCTTTAGCCATCTCGGGAGTGATGCTGGTGGCTTTGATGCGGCCTTTGGTTCCGGCTGGAATTTCGAGGTCGGTGAACAGATGCGGAGACGAAGAGTAAGTTTCGATCGGCTCTGGAACGCCGATCTCAAGGGCTTCGTTGATGTGCTTCCAGCGAGTTAGGTCTTCCCAGTCAACGAAAGTCACGGCGATGCCGGTGCGACCCGCACGGCCGGTACGACCGGTTCGGTGCAGGTAGTTCTTCTCGTCTTCGGGAACCGTGTAGTTGATCACGTGCGTCACGTCGTCGACGTCGATTCCTCGAGCGGCAACTTCGGTGGCAACCAGAATGTCTTTCTTGCCCGAGCGGAACGCAGCCATAGAGCGCTCGCGAGCCTCTTGCGACATGTCTCCGTGCAAAGCCGTCGCACTGAATCCGCGGTCGACCAGTTCCTCCGCAACCTTGCCGGCTTGACGCTTGGTCTTGCAGAAGATCACGGTCTTGCCACGACCCTCGGCCTGCAGGATGCGGCCGACTACTTCATCCTTGTCGAGCGAGTGTGCACGGTAGATGAACTGCTTGATGTCTGCCTTGGTGTGACCCTCGTCTGGATCGTTTACACGGATGTGCACCGGACGGTTCTGGTAACGACGTGCAAGGTTCACGATGGCCCCGGGCATGGTCGCCGAGAACAACATAGTCTGGCGTCCATCGGGGGTGTAGGCAAAGAGCTTCTCAACGTCTGGCAAGAAGCCAAGGTCGAGCATCTCGTCGGCTTCGTCTAGAACCATGAAGCGGATGTTGCCGAGATCAAGTTTCTTCTGCTTGCTCAGGTCGATCAAACGGCCAGGCGTTCCGACAATGATTTGGGCTCCAGCATCGATTTCGGCGATCTGCCCTTCGTAGGCTTTGCCTCCATAGATGGCGGCAACCTGGGTTGGGCGCTTTGAAGTAGCGAGTTTTAGGTCGTCGGCAACCTGAATGGCGAGCTCACGGGTTGGCACGACCACGAGGGCCTTCGCGCCAAGCGACGGCTCAAAGCCGAGCGACTGAATGAGTGGAAGACCGAATCCGAGAGTCTTTCCGGTTCCCGTCTTGGCTTGTCCAATGATGTCTTGGCCGGTCAGGGCGAGCGGGATTGCCTGCTCTTGGATGGGGAAGGGGCTGGTAATACCCTTCTCGGCTAGGGCTTCAACGATGTCTTTGTCGATGCCCAATTCTTCGAATGTCAAAAATTCTCCTATGGGTCTTTCCAAGTCTAGTTGCCAGCATCCGTGTTGGCGGTTGGCGTAATCTAGTAGACGTGTTTGATTGGTTGAAACGGATGCGGCAGAAAGCCCGCGACTTTGTGCTCCCCGAGCGCGAAGAACGCCCGGCCCGCAACACCGCCAAGGTGAACCTCAAGCCATACACCCCAGAGCCAAAAGAGTTTCTTGGCCAGCTTGCCTATCTGCACCTGAGCTATTTCGAGATCTTGACCAATGCACTCAAGTTGTCGCCGAACACCCAATACAAGGCAGAACTCTCGGAGGCAGCCGCCAAGTCTTTCGAGCGCTACCGCTCGCTCGCTCGCCGGATTTCAGGTCTCGGCCTCGATGCAACCGACGCGATGGACCCATACACCGAACGCATCCAGACCTTCCACTCGAAGACCACCGGCATTGACTGGTATGAGGCGATTCTGAAGGTTTACCTCGTGTCCGGGCTGCTCGATGATTTCTATCGTCGACTATCCGTCGGCCTGCCTCTCGAACTTCGCGAAGAAGTTGAGAAGGCCTTGAGCGACAAGATCTTTGAGCGTTTTGCAAAACGTGTGCTCATCGAATCCATGAAGGATGACCCGCAGCTCGAGTCTCGACTCGCGCTCTGGGGTCGACGACTCATGGGCGACGTGCTGCTTGAGCTTCGTGCTGCGTTTGACAATCGCAAGTTGGCCGGCGTGCCTAAGGGCAAGACTCTTTCTTTGGCAGAAGAAAAGCAGGTGAACCTTGCCTCTTATAGCAAGTTAGAGCCTTTGGTTACCGAGCTGATTGCAGCGCACTCGCTGCGAATGGACGCTCTGGGGCTAGCTGCCTAAAGGCAACCCACATTTGGACCTGGCTTATTTGCGAAGGGCTTCGAGTTGCTTTGCGAACGCTTTATCGCGGCTCTTTGCAAGTCTTGAGGCGGCGAACATCATCACCGACGGCATGGTTACCATCACGATGATCCAGGTCCAGCCATCGGTATAAGAGAAACCAATCCAGGTCAACAGAACCCACAGCGCTGAACCGGTTGCGAGTGCGATGGTAGGTGGCACTAGCGCACCGTACTTTTCGCTGTGGGCGGTGATGTATGGGGCGACGAGGCCGAGAACGAGTGTATAAAGCACAATGACCGCGAACGAAACATCAAACATGGAGTGAAGACTTTCTCTTTTTGCCTACCGCACTAGATTACGACATCAGATTGGACTGCAGAATCGATGCATTCCAGAAGAAAATGTCAGAGGTCGGCGATAGATTTTGAGAATGACTCAAACAACCTTCTACCTCGCTCCAACTCAGAGTTTTTCTGGGTTGCTCAGCGCAGAGCAGAAGAGGGTTGAAAATCTCTCGAGCAACGCCCGTGCCGTCGTGTTCGGAAGTCCCGGTTCGGGCAAAACCACAGCTCTTCGCGCCTTGTTTTTGAAGCAGGTCGAGAACGGGCTCGATCCGAGTGAAATTCTCGTTCTTGCCGGCTCCCGAGAGGCTGCGAACATTCTTCGCGACAACCTAGCTGTTGCCCACGCTGGCGCGACCGCCGGCCCCATGGCTCGAACCTTGCCTTCGTTCGCCTTTCAAGTGTTGCGCCATCAAGCACTGGCTAAGGGGCTGAAAAGCCCAGAGTTGATCAGTGGTGCCGAGCAAGACATGATTCTCAAGTCTGTCTTGGCAACCGCGGCCAACCGCGATTTGACTTGGCCAAAGTCGATCACGCCTCAGGTCATGTCTCTCAAGGGGTTCCGTACCGAACTTCGAGATCTAATCACCGTGTGCCTTGAATACCGAGTCTCCCCATCTTCGCTCGCTGAGCTCGGCGCTCAAAACAGACGTCCAGAATGGATCGCCGCGTCGGAGCTCTACTCGGAATATTTGGCCAAACTACGAGAGCCCGAATACGAAAACCGCCACGACGCGTCCACTTTGTTGGGTGTCGCAGCCGACTTGCTAGAAACCTCAACTGGTTTCACCGCCGATGTTGCCGCCATCAAGCTGGTGCTCATCGACGATGCACAAGAGCTCACTCCTGCCGCGCGAAGGCTCGTGACCGCTCTCGTATCTCGAGGTGCGGGACTGGTTTTGTTCGGCGACCCCGACACAGCCACCCTGGGCTTCCGTGCGGCTGATCCTCGCTCGATGTCAACGCTCATGCACGTCATCGGGGCGTCTCCCGAGCAGATTGTTTTGAAAACTGGCGGCAGTCGCCGGTCTCCCGCTTTATCGAGAGTGCTCGCCAACATCAGCGCCGAATTGCCCTCTGAGCAAGCCGGGCTTCAGCGTCGCGACTACTCGGTCGAACGCACCAAGGTTGAACAAGACGATACCGCCGAGCGTCACGTTTTCAAGGATGCCGTGTCCGAGGCTGCTTGGGTGGCGCGCCGCCTGCGAGAACTCCACCTCGATGAGAAAATCGCATGGAGCGAGATTGCAGTCGTTGCTAGAGCACGAACCACCCTAGATCAGCTCTCCGCGAGTTTCGCCGCTGAGTCGATTCCGGTCAGCATCCGAGGAAGCCGCGTAGCCTTCCGCGATAGTTTTGCAACCCACTCTTTGCTTCGACTGGCACAGATCGCCCACGCGATGACAGACGTGGAGTTCAAAATCGAACTCGACACCGCAAGACAGCTTTTGCTCTCTCCGTTCTGCGGGCTTGACTCCGTGGCGTTGAGACGATTCCGGCGTTCGTTGCGTCGCGAAGAGCTTCAGTCTGGAGGGCAGCGCTCTGCTGACGAGCTCATGGTTGAGGTTTTCGCCGCGCGCGCAAGCGTTGCAACGATGAACACCCGCGAGGGACGCATCGTCAATTCCTTTTTGACGCGTCTCTTTGCAGCTAGCACTCTGTTTTCCGAGGCATCGACCATCGATCAAATTTTGTGGCAACTGTGGGCTGGCACCCCAGCCCATCGCGATTGGCTCGATGACTCGACTCAACTCGACGAGGTTGGCACCCAGCTCAACCAAAACCTCGATGCACTAGTCGCGCTTTTCGCCGCCGCGAATCGATTCGTGGAGCGCAACCCTTCTGCCAACGCATTCGACTTCGTAGAGCAACAACTCGCAGTCGACATCCCCGAGGACTCGCTCGCTCTCAACGACCGCGACGACAACAGGGTTTCTTTAGTTACACCTGCCGGACTTATCGGGCGTCGCTACCGAGTCATCGTGACTCCTCAGATGCAAGACGGAATCTGGCCAAACCTGAAGCCTAGGTCTTCCCTGCTCGGCGCTATGACTCTGGATCACTTCAAGTCGGGTCGCTCAGAGACCGTCGCGTCGGTGACCAGGAACGAACTTCCAGACGAACTTCGGATGCTCCACAAGGCGGTCGGCGCAGCATCCGAGCGTTTGATCGCGACCGCAGTCGATTCTGAAGACCAGCAGGTCTCGGGCTTCTTTTCGACCATGTTCGGCGAGATTCCCGATGCCGAAGATTTCATCGCCAACCGATACACCCTGCGCGGCCTGGTCGGCGTTCTGCGGCGGCAGCTGATTGAGTCTACGAAACCTGAGGAGCGACTCGCCTGCGCTTTGGGCCTTGCTCGTCTCCAGATCGAAAACACGCCTGGTGCGTCTGCCGATAACTGGTATGGCTTGCTGCCAATCTCTACCGAAGAGCCACTTGTTGCGCTCGAAGAAGACCCAAAGGCAGAGGTTTGGGTCAAACCATCTCAGCTAGATGACTTTTTGTCTTGCCCACTCCACTGGTTCATGAACGCCCATGGCGCCACCGACAAAACCTTCGAGACGAGCCTGGGAATCCTCCTTCACTCCGCGATGGAAAACGAGGAGGGCAAGACCGAAGAGCAACTCTGGCAACTCATCGAAGACCGCTGGGGATCGCTGCAGTTTGAAGCCGACTGGTTGGAACAGCGAGAAAGGCGAAAGGCCAAGCGCATGCTGGGTGTCTTGGTGAGCTATCTCGACCAAGCTCGCTCCAAGGGAGTCAAGGTTCTCGGCCGAGAAGTGGAGTTCAAGTTCCAGCTCGGTCGAGCTGTGGTCAGCGGAAAGGTTGACCGCATCGAGCAAAACTCCGACGGCACAATCATGATTGTCGATTTGAAAACCTCGGCGAGCTTGCCGAGCAAGGCCGACACTCAAGAAAACCCGCAACTCGGCATTTATCAGCTGGCGTTCGCCAAGAAGGCCTTCAACCACGTCGAAGGCATTGACGATGGCTCTGTGCTAGCCGGCGCAAAGTTGATGTTTGTTAGCCAAAATAAGCCGGCCGAACGGGGTCAGGACTCAATCGTTGGAGTCGCCGAGCGTCAGCAAACCTTCGAAAAAATGGTCGAGGATGCCGTTGCCGAGATGTCGCTAACCAAGAAAGTTTTCGTGGCAAACGTCGGAAGCCACTGCAGCGACTCGAACTCTTACGGCAACTGCAAGTTGCACCTCGCGAAGGCGGTGACCTTCGGTGGTTGAAAACAAGAGCGAACACGCGGTGAGAGCAAACGACATTTTCTTGGCAATCAAAACCGCCCAAGAAAAGGCCGAAAACCCCGGCATGCGTCTGACCGACGAGCAGGTAGCGGCCGTCGAGTCCGATAAGTCGCACCCGACCCTGGTGATCGCGGGTGCAGGTTCGGGCAAAACCGAGCTGATGGCCATCCGTGTGCTTTGGTTGGTCGCCAATCGTTATGCCAAGCCCGAAGACATTCTGGGGCTGACCTTCACTCGCAAGGCCGCTGCCGAGTTGTCAAAACGAATCCTCAACGGACTAAGCGACCTCCGTGGCACGGAATATTGGCCGGCAGAACTTTCCGAGGGTTATTCGAATCCACTCATTTCGACCTACAACGCCTATGCAAATTCGCTATTTCGCGACAACGCTTTAGCGCTCGGATACGAACCCGAATCCGAACTGCTCAGCGAGGGTGCGCAATATCAACTTGCGAAAAAAGTTGTTCTAAGTCATTCGAACCTGCTTGGCTCCGAGATGGATGATGTCGACCTCACGCTGAAAACGGCGGTGGATGGGGTGCTAAAACTTTCGGCAGAGCTCAACGACAACCTGGCATCGGGTGAACAAGTGCAGCAAGTGGTCAAGCGCGTGGCCAAAGAGATCGAACGAGTAATCGCCGGAGGCGAACTGCCTGGCACTCATCAAGAGTTCTTCTCCGGGCTCTTCAAAACCGGCGTTCTAGCCGAACTTGCCGAGGCCTATCGGAGCGAAAAGCTCGCTCTCGGTTACGTTGACTACAGCGACCAGGTTGCACTTGCCGAGCTCGCCGCAAGATCAGACGACGTGAGGGCTCGCGAACGCGAATTGCACAAATTCGTGATGCTAGACGAATACCAAGACACATCGTTCCTGCAAACCAAGCTGCTTCACCGACTTTTTGCCGATCATCCTGTCTTCGCGGTGGGCGACCCAAATCAGTC
>JBEEJJ010000026.1:0-15784 GCA_041169265.1 Actinomycetota bacterium | reverse complement strand
AAGGGGCAACCCTCGCCGAACGGTGGTGAGCCGGGCGACTTGTTGATCACGGTGACGGTGAAACCGCATCCCGTGTTCACACGCGACGGAAACAACCTGCGCGTGAACGTGCCGGTCACCTTTGCCGAAGCCGTGCTCGGTGCCACGATTCAGGTTCCGACCCTAGGTGGCGAACCCGTCAAACTCAAGGTTGCGCCAGGCACCCCGAACGGGCGAGTGCTGCGAGTCAAAGGCAAGGGCGTTCAGTCGGCTAAGGCCGTCGGCGACCTGCTCGCCACGGTCGACATCGCGGTGCCTTCGCACGTGAGCGACAAGGCCGCCAAGGTGCTCGAGGAGTTTTCGGCGTTGCTAGGCGACGAAGATCCGCGAGAAGATTTGCTCAGGAAAGCCGGACTGCTCTAGCCGATTGGCTGGGTGGCAGTTTCTGCTCTGAGTTCGGTTTTAGGCTGGGCGGTCACGCTCGGTTGTAGTTTGGTTTCGGTTCTCACAGAGAGGGTGGGCGGCATGGAACAGTTCGACGAGAACACTCCGATGTTCGTGATTTCGGTTGCCGCCGAACTCGCGGTGATGCACCCGCAAACCCTTCGCCAGTATGACCGCATGGGGTTGGTCGTGCCGACCCGCACCGGTGGTGGCGGACGCCGCTACACGATGCGCAACGTGGCTCAACTGCGTGAGATCGCGAGGCTTTCGGCCGAGGGAGTGAGCCTCGAGGGAATCAAGCGCGTGCTCGAACTCGAAAACCAGAACGCCGAACTCAAGCAGCGCGTGCGCGACCTCGAGGCGGCTCTCGCCAACGAGTTGATGCAGCGTCCGGGCAACCGCGTCTTCGCCGCCGGCGACCAAGGCGTTGAGAGTTTGCAGGTTGGGCAGCGCCCATCCAAGCGCACCGGCATCGTGCTTTGGCGTGCTCGCTAGGTCAGCCAAGTAAATGAAGCTGCGACGATGAACAAAAACACTCTCGAATCACAACAAAGTGACGCGCTTGACGACCTAACCGCAGCGAGCGTGCTTGCTGCACTTCGTGCCGTTTCGCCAGCCCCCGATTCAAAACGCGTGGCCGACCTACAACGGTTTTTCAAAACCGAGTCCGGTGGCTACGGCCAAGGCGATCAATTCCTGGGATGCACCGTGCCGCAGACTCGCGTCGTCGCCAAGCGTTTTCGCCATCTGCCCCTCGAACAGGTCTATGAGTTGCTCGAGTCGCCCTGGCATGAAGCGCGGCTAACCGCCCTGCACATCCTCGTCGACCAGTTCAATCGCGCCAAGACCAAGGTGCTTCGCAACGAGCTTTTCGACTTTTACATAGACGCCCTCCTGCGCGGTCGAATCAACAACTGGGACCTAATCGACACCAGCGCTCCGACTCTCGGCAAGGCCATGGTCGAGCATCCGCGCAAGACTCTGATCATCGGGCTATCGAAAAGTCCGGTTCTCTGGGAGCGCCGTGCCGCGATGCTTTTCACGTTCGCGCACATCAGGGCGGGCGAGTATGGGGTGCCTCAGCACATCGCTATGAACCTGTTGCGCGACGAGCACGACCTGATTCACAAGGCGGTCGGCTGGATGCTTCGCGAAATCGGCAATCGCGACCTAGAGGTTTTGCGGGGCTTCTTGCAGAAGTATCACAAGGTGATGCCGCGAACGATGCTGCGCTATGCGATCGAAAAGTTGAGCGCCGAAGAGCGCCAGCGCTGGATGGCGCGCTAGCGGTCAGACGATCGCTACCAGTCGAGGTCGACGACCACGGGAACGTGATCGCTCGGCCCGTCGCCTTTGCGCTCATCCCTGACAATCTCGGCTGACTTCACGTTTTCGGCAAACGCTTCTGAGCCAAGAATAAAGTCGATGCGCATGCCCTCGTTGCGAGGGAAGCGAAGTTGTTGATAATCCCAATAGGTGTAGCCCGTGGGAACCAGCGGACGAACGACATCGGTCAGGCCAATCTGCTCGAACGCCTCAAACGCCTGGCGTTCGGCTGCCGAAACGTGCGTCGCACCGACAAACTCGGCCATGTCCCAAACATCGGTGTCAAGTGGGGCGATGTTGAAGTCGCCCATGAGAGCCAGCGGGGTCTCGGGCTCATTGCTCACCCACTCGGCGGTTGCGGCAGCCAGCCGGTCGAGCCACTCCAACTTATATGTGTAGTGCGGGTCATCGAGCGTGCGACCGTTCGGCACATACAAACTCCACAGCCGCACCCTGTCAAAGCTCGCACCGAGCGCACGCGCCTCGGCAACATCCTTGAATGTCGGCATTTCGGCGAAGCCAACTTCGACATCTTCGGCAGGGATGCGGCTCGCAAAGGCTACGCCGTTCCACTGGTTCAGGCCGTGAAGCTCAAGTTTGTAGCCCGCGGCCTCAAACGCCTCGCGCGGAAACTGTTCTGGCTTGCACTTGATTTCTTGCATCGCGAGCACGTCGATGTCGGCACGCACGAGCCAGTCGACAACGCGGCCGACTCGGGTTCTGATCGAGTTCACGTTCCAGGTGGCAATGCGCATGACTACAAAGATTTAGGATTGACCCATGACCTTTTCTTCGCCAGCCAAGCCGCGCCTCGTCGAACTCATTAAGCAGCTCGCTGTGGTGCACGGACGAGTTACTCTCTCGAGCGGGCTCGAAGCCGACTACTACGTCGACCTGCGCCGAGCGACCCTGCACCACGAGGCTGCCCCGCTAATCGGGCAGGTCATGCTCGACCTTCTCGACGCCAATGGTGTGACCGAGTTTGACGCAATCGGTGGTCTAACCATGGGTGCGGATCCGGTGGCAACCGCCGTGCTTCACCAATCGGCTGCTCGTGGTCGCGCCATTGATGCGTTCGTGGTGCGCAAGCAAGCCAAGGCGCACGGAATGGGTCGACAGGTCGAGGGCCCCGACGTTGCTGGTCGTCGCGTGGTCGTTGTCGAAGACACCTCAACTACCGGTGGCTCACCGTTAACCGCTGCCGAAGCCCTCAAGGCAGCCGGTGCAATCGTTGTTGCCGTGGCAACCGTGGTTGACCGTGACACCGGTGCGCAAAAAGTGATCGAGGATGCTGGCTTCCGCTATCTCACCGCAATCACTCTCGACGACCTTGGCCTGCGCTAAGTGTTTGCGTTTGTTCTAACTCAGCTTTCTAATCTCGCCGGAGTCATTTCGGGCAGCATCCTGTTTATTGCGATGCCTTGGCTCGTGCTCGAGCAGACCGGGTCATCGGCGCAATCTGCTCTAGTCATCGCCTTCAGCAGCATCCCAGGATTGCTGCTCTCGCCGGTGATGGGCTCGTTCATCGACGCGATAGGCCGCCGCCGAGTTGCCTGGGCAGCCGAGGCAATCACCGTGCTGACCACCATCGCGTTTCCATTGGTTGCGATGTTCGGGGCGATTAACCTCGGCACCATGATTTTGCTGGCCGTGCTGCGCAACCTTATTGCCCCTGGCGGACAATCGGCCAGAAAAGCGTTGCTGCCTGACGTGGCCGCCAAGGCGGGGCTTTCGCTCGACCGCGCCAACTCGATTCACGAGGCGGTGTTCTCGGCTGGCTTCGCGGTCGGTCCGGCAGTTGGGGCGTTGGCGATCTATGCGACCGGCGCATACTCTGCGTTCTGGTGGGCCGGTGGTGCAGGACTTGCCGCAGCCGCGTTTGCCTTTGCCGTTCGCGTTGTCGAAAAGCAAGAGCCCGCATCCGCCGATGACGACAAGAGCAAACCTTTGCGTTATGCACTCGAGGGAATTAGAGCGCTGGGTCGATACCCGGCCGTAGCGATCATTTTCGCCGCACTGCTGTCGATCAGCTTGATCTACATTCCAACCGAGATGGTGGTGCTGCCGCGCTATTACAACTCGATCGGCATGCCCGAGGGGCTCGGTTTTTTGATTTCATGTATGGCCGGAGCGGGTGTTGTCGGTTCCCTCGCGTTCGAGTGGATTCACCGCCGGATGTCATATGCCAACATCCTGAGAACCACGATGTTCGGCATCACTCTGGGAATTGTGCCGATGTCGTTCTTGCCTCCGCAGCCATTCATGTTGGCGTTCGGGTTGATTCTCGGCTTCACTTGGGGTCCGGTCATCCCGTTGCTAAACACCGTTGTTCAAACCATGGTGCCCGCCAACTTGCGCGGGCGCGTGTTCAGCCTCGAGATGGCGATTTGGAACGCATCGCCGATGATCTCGTTCGTTGTGATCGGCATTGCGGTCGATTCGCTCGGAGTTCAGCCCGTCTACTGGGCGCTCGCGGCCGGCGTGCTGATCGCATCGGTACTGGTTTCGATGGCCCCGCAAATGAAAGCACTCAGCGACAGCCGCGACGAATAAGCGGTTTCGTCATACTGACGAGCCACGTGCTAGTCAAAAGCCTCGACCGGTCGATTCTGGGAACTCAATAACGAAACAATAAACTTTTCGTGAAACCGCTTACTGAAACCGCTTTCACTGGTTTACCTTTAGACATAAGGACGTGCCTGTGATGTGCACGCCGGAAGGACAAAATGAAACTCTCTTGGAAGAAGCTCACTGCAACTCTCGCAGTTGTGGCGTTCAGCACCTTGGGCCTCAGCGCAATTTCGCCGGCACAAGCAGCGACCACACCATACGTTGGCGCAAAAATCACTCTTGTATCCCCAGTCCTAGACGCCAACAACACCAGCGAAGCGACCAAGAACCAGGCCATGGCCAACGGTTGGGTTGCTAACGGATGGTTTGGCGAAGGCCTCATCTACCAGCGCTCGTGGGCACCCGTCGGATCGAAAATCTACCTGACCTACCACGTAGCCGATGACAAAGGCGCTCCTCTCGTAGGCCAGACCGTGATCCTGCGCTGCAACAAGCAGTACTCCGACTCGCGTGCACAGATCATGTGTGATGGCATCAAGGCCAAGGATGCGACCTCCGCAGCTGACGGTGGACGCGTGTCGCGTGTGACCGATGCATTCGGAAACGTGACCTTCACCATCCAGAACCTCGACACCGAGGGTGAGACCATGCCTGCTAAGTGGACCGACGCTCCGATCATCTCTGAAGATGGTCTCGACGACACCCACGCTCAGTTCCTGCCTCAGATTGCTGGAGAGAAGCCCGACCACTCGGTCATTACCGAGTTCCACTTCTACAACCCAACTTCGACTCCGGTTCAGCCAATCACATCGCCAACCACTCGTTTGGCTGCACCTCAGCTGACTGACACCAACTCGATCCACCGCGGTGACCTCGAGACCCTGTTCAGCGTTACCAACAACTGGTACAAGCCGGGCATCGGATTCCGTCAGGTCTACGCTGCGGTTGGAACAAGCACCAACCTCGTATACAACGTGAAGGATGACAACGGTGCTCCGTTGATGAACGCTCCGTTCAAGCTAAAGGTAGGAAAGGCTTACTCGAAGTCGACCGCCAAGGTAACCGACGGAACAACCGCAACCAACATGTCGGCAGCCGAGAATGCCGACCAGGCCGTGTGGGAGACCACTACCGACGCTTTCGGTAACGTCTGGTTCGACTTCAAGAACACCGACACCCTTGGTGAGCCAGTTCCTGCAAGCCCGATCGCACCAGTTCCTGCAACCGGCGCAGTCTTCACCCAGATGTGGCCAGAAATTGCCGGAGCTAACGACGTAGCCGACATGATCGAGTTCCACTTCTTCAGCGCACAGCCAGTAGCCGCTGCTCCGATTCTCAAGACCGCCGCTTCGCTATCGGGCACCGCCAAGGTTGGAAGCACTATCACCGCTAACAAGGGAAGCTGGACCGGAACCCCGGCTCCGACTTACTCCTACAAGTGGTACCGCTGCACCCTGTCTTCGACCAAGGTGTCGACCGCTGCACCAGCCTCTTCGGCAAAGTGCTCGGTTATCACCGGCAAGACCGCTGCAACCTACAAGCTCACCACCGCCGACAAGGGCAAGTACGTTCGCGTGCTAGTCACGGTCAAGAACAGCAAGGGCACCAAGTACTCGCTGACCAAGACCACCGGCAAGGTTGGCTAGTAACCCGCTCTAAAGGTTGATGAAGTGCTCAAGGGTGGGGCTGCAAAGCCTCACCCTTGAGCCTTATCCAGGCAACAACAATCGCTTCAAAAAGGAAATCTGATGTTCAAGAAAATTCTGCTAGCCGTCATGGCTTCGACTCTTCTGCTCAGCGGCATCACGGCTGCGCCCGCAAACGCGGTGACCATCAAGGTGGTTTCGGCTCCGACGATCACCAAATATGCAAAGGTTGGCTCCAAGCTAACAGCGGTCGGGGCTAAGTTCAACGTCAAGACCACCAAGGTTTCTTGGCAGTGGTACTACGCCGGAAAAGCCATTCCCAAGGCAACCGCAAACACCTACGTGGTGAAGTCCACTCAGAAGACAGGAACTCTCAAGGCCGTTCAAACCGCATACATCGGTTCGGTCAAAAAGGTTCTCACGTCGAACGTGGTGAACATCGGAAAACTTTGGACCTCGGGCAAGGCCACCCTTCAATACACCGACGCTAACCAGAGTGCGGTCGAGGTTGTGCTGCCGCAGATTCTTCCGGCCCCCGCATCCGTGGAATATTCGTGGCTGCGCGACAACTTTGACATCTACAGCGACGGCACAAAGACCCGCACCATCAGCCTCACCGACCGCGGCGCCACTCTGGCCGCCAAGATCGTAGTCAAGGCACCAGCGGGCTACACCGACTTGACCCTCTTGACTGCCGATATTGAACCAACCGCGGTCACGCGAACCTACGAGCAGGTCTGGAGCGATGAGTTCTCGGGCACGGCCGGTTCGACTGTGAACGAAAGCGTTTGGCACGGCGAAAACGGAACCGGTAGCGACCAAGGCTTGCGCGGTTGGGGCAATAACGAACGCCAGTACTACAGGTTTGAAAACGCCGTGCAAGACGGCAACGGCATTCTCGAAATCAAGGCAACCACGACGGGAGCCAGCGAGACCGAGTGCTACTACGGCGCTTGCGAGTGGTATTCATCGCGCATCGCCACCAAAGGCCAGGTCAGCTTCTTGTATGGTCGTCTCGAGGCTCGCATCAAGGGGGCTCCCGGAGTTGGAACTTGGGGAGCATTCTGGACTCTCGGAACCGACATCGACACCGTCTATTGGCCGTTCTGCGGCGAGATCGACATAACCGAACTAGTTGGTAAGAGCCCGAACGATGTTTTGGGATACATTCACGGACCCGGTGGCGGCAGTCGAGGCAAGACCTTCGACCTAGGTGCAAACTGGGCCAATGACTACCACACCTATGCGGTCGACTGGCTGCCAGACCAGGTTGTCTGGTATGTCGACGGCCAGAAGTTCTCTGTGATTAACCGCGAGGGCAAGCCTTGGGCCTACAGCAAGCAGCACTACATCCTGCTAAACCTTGCAATGGGCGGAAACCTGGGTGGTGCGATTGACCCAGATCTCAAGGACGCCGTAATGAAGGTTGACTACGTTCGATTCAGCAAGATCAATGGCATCGGCGAAGTGTTCTTCAGCCAGCCGGAGAAATAAGAAGTCGATTCAAACTAAGCGGATTCGCGAAGCACGAGCTCGATCGGCATGATGCGCGATTCGACCGGCTCGCCGTTTAGCTGAGCAATCATGAGCTGAGCGGCCGCTTCACCAAGTGCGTTGATGTCCTGGCGCACGGTGGAGAGTTGTGGGCGTGAGGTGCGGGCCGGGATCGAGTCATCAAAACCGATCACCGCGATGTCGTCTGGCACGGTCTTGCCGGCCTCTTCAATCGCAGCAATAGCACCGAGAGCCATAAGGTCATTACACGCGAATACGCCATCGACATCTGGGTTTTCGGCAAGCAGGTGTTGCATCTGCACGTGACCGCTCTCATAGGAGTAGTCACCCTGCTTGATCAGGGTTTTGGCCGGCACGCGGCCGAGTTCGCGATAAACCTGGTTGTATCCATCGAGACGCTGGTGACCGGCGGTGGTTTCGATGTCACCGGTGATAATCGCGACCTTCTTGCAGCCACGGTTCATGAGGTGCTTGGTTGCAGCGTGCCCGCCACCGAAGTTGTCGGTGTCGACAAAGGTGAGGTCGGCATCGGTATGAGGGCTTCCGGTGATCACAATCGGCAAGCCAGCCTTGGCAAGCTTTCGCACGAGAGCGTCTTTGTGAAGCTGAAAGAAAATCGCACCATCCACTTCACGGCTCTCTAGGTAGTGCGCAACCGGCCCATCGACGCTGTTAACCGAGGTAACCATCAGCACGGTCTGAAGGTGATTTTCCATCAGGACGCGGCTGATACCCGAGGTAACCGTGCCCCAGAACGGGTCGGCGAAGATCGAAAGGTCGTCGTCAATCACTACGGCGATCAGGCCGGTGCGCCCCGACGCGAGGGCAGTAGCGGCGCGGTTTTTGCGGTAGCCGAGGTCGTCCACGGCCTTCATGACGGCGGCGGTGCGCTCGGGGTTGACTCGCTCATCCCCGTTCAAGACGCGGGATACTGTGGCCTCTGATACTCCGGCCGCCTTGGCAATCGCAGAGTAGGTTGGGCGTGCTTTCGCGCTCACATTTCCTCCTCGTGAAATTAAATAACGGTTGCTTTCAGGCTTTCACCGTTGGTCGCAATAATCGTAGCGTAAGTCTTGGCAGAGAGTTTTGGAGTGCGCACCTGGGTCTCGAAATCCACGTGGATGAGGCCAAAGCGCTTCGCGTAACCCTCAGCCCACTCGTAGTTGTCGAGCAGTGACCATGCGTAATAGCGGGTCACGGGAGCTCCCTCTTCGATGGCGCGGCTTAGTGCTTCGAGGTGACGAGTCAGGTAGTCGACGCGACGGTAGTCCTCGACCTCACCATCCTCGTTTGGTTGCTCTGGATAGGCGGCACCGTTCTCGGTAATCATGATTTCTGGGATGCTCGGCCAGTCGTTGTGCACTCGAAGCACTAGGTCGTGGATACCCTCCGGAGTGATCGGCCAGCCCATGTCGGTCAGCGGCTGCGGAGGAGTTCCGTTGCTGCGGTGCGGGAACGGGTGCATTCCGCCTTCGCTCATCGGCTTATCTTCTGGACCAGGCGTGCCCACGAACGAGTCGGAGTAGTAGTTGATGCCGATGAAGTCGGGGTCGATCTTGAGCAGGTCTTCGTCGCCTGGCAGCAGGATGCGGTCGAGGGTCTTGCCGTAGTAAGGCTTGAGCACCTCGGGGTAGTGGCCGGTGGTCATCGCGTCGGTCCACCAGCGGTTGATGTTCGCGTCGAGCAGGTCGGCAAGCTCAACCAGCTCGGAGTTGTTTGGGTCGTCGACTCGGTAGTTGCTCATGTTGAGCACGATGCCGACCTTTACGTCGCTGCGAGCTGCACGCATTGCGCGAGTTCCCTGGGCGTGAGCCAGAGCGGTGTGGTGTGCTGCTGAAATTGCCTGGTCAAGGTCTTTCACGCCGGGTGCGTGAACGCCGATGCCATAGCCAAGCCAGGATGTGCACCAAGGTTCGTTGAGGGTCGACCACATCTTGACGACGTCGCCGAACTCTGCAACCAGTGCGCCGGTGTAGTCGGCGAAGATGTTTACGATGTCGCGGTTTGCCCATCCGCCCTTGTCTTGCAAAGTCTGTGGAAGATCCCAGTGGTATGCGGTGGCAAATGGCTCGATGTCGTTCTCAAGCAGCTCGTTGATGACTCTCTTGTAAAAGTCAAAGCCGCGCTGTTCGCGACGTGCGTCGCCAACCGGAAAGAGTCTCGGCCAGGCGAACGAGAAGCGATAGGTCTGAATACCCAGGTCTTTCATCAGCTTGATGTCTTCTGGGTAGCGGTGATAGTGGTCGCAAGCGACTAAGCCGTTTTCTTGGTTGACGACCTTGCCCGGGGTTGCGGCGAAGGTGTCCCAAATGCATGTTCCTCGACCGTCGAGGTCGGTGCCACCTTCGATTTGGTAGCTAGCGGTTGCGGCTCCCCAACGGAAGTCTTCTGGCAACGCGGTCATTCTGGACTCTTTCTATTTAGAAGCAGGTCTCGGAGGGTGATCCGATTGCTGATTCCCTTTTCTGGCTAAGGGGCTCGCCCTGCGGTGTGCGCCGCGGAGTCAAGCCCCCTAGACCTTGGAAAGGTTTTGTTGATTCGCTTCATCAATCTCGCGCAAGCGTGAAACCGATTTCACAATAATAACAATAGGGAGGCGTGCCCGATTTGAAAATCGTGAAAGCGGTTTATTTATGAATTCGTTACTTTCATTTCAGGGATGCGCGGGACTTGCCCGCGCGCGCCAGTCCAGCTCGAGGCGGCACCGCCCAGGCGTCGTCCACCCGTCGCACCCGCACTGCGTCACGGCCGGAACAAGAGAAATGGCCGAGACGCGAGTCTCGACCATCCCCGTTTTGAAGCTTGTGCGCCTTAACCGCGCTTGATTACCTTGCCAACTCCGTTGACCGAGTAGACGCGGATGTAGTCGACATACATCTTGGCTGATTTCACGGTTGGGTCGACGTCACCGGCGAAGGTTCCACCCATCGCGAGGTTGAGGATCAAGAAGAACTCGGCGTTGTATGGCCAGAGGTTTCCCATCACATCGACCGGAGTCAGCGTGTGATAGAGCTTGCCGTCGAAATACCACTCGACTCGGTTTGGCTTCCAGATGATCGAGTAGGTGTGGTAGTCGGCCGCGAGTGGCTTGTTGTGCACATAAACGTTTCCGATTCCCTGACCCCCCGAATAGTTCGGTCCGTGTGCGGTTCCGAACACCAGGTTGCTCTGCGACTCCTTGGCCTCGACGATGTCGAGCTCGCCGCAGTCAGGCCAGGTTCCACCCTCGTTGAGGTCTTGGCCCAGCATCCAGAAGGCAGGCCATACGCCTTGACCGGCAGGCATCTTGATGCGCGCGGTGATCTTGCCGTACTTGAAGCCCACCAGGTTGGAGGTCTTCAGGCGTGCACTGGTGTACCAGCAGGTATCGGTGAGGTCGGGCAAGCAGTAGTTGTAATACGGGCTAGTCTCGGTGATCAGACGCGAGGTGATGACCATGTTGCCCTTGCCGTCGTGTGCAGAGTTGAGGCGGCTGGTCGTGTAGTACTGCTTCTCGGAGTTTGGGCCGAGCATGGTGTCGTAGGTCCACTTGGTCAGGTCAGGACCCCAACCGGCCTTGCGGTTGAACTCGTCGGACCAAATCAGCTTATAAACCGGCTTCTTGGTCACTCCCTGAGCGCTCGACTGTGCCATCGGGATCACCAGCAGCGATGAAACCACCAGGATGCCCACTGCTCTAAGTAAACTGCGTAACTTCATCTTCACTCCCTAGTGATCTATAAGGTGAATGGTTTCAGTGAACTTTCGGAAAATCATCACGCTTCGATAACGAATCTCTAGGGATTTCCAAAACTTGTTGCAATGAAACCGCTTTCGCAGTTTACTATAAACCTGTGAAATCGGTTTCACAACGCCTTTTTCGGAACCCTGAGGAGACTCTAATGAAAATCAAGAAGTTTGCAGCAGGTTTGGCTATCGCCGGCCTCGCTTTGGGAGTTGGTGTTTCGGTTCCAGCGACCGCAACCGCAGCCACCCCGGTGACCATCACCATCTGGACCTTCGGCGACGTAATCGAGCCGAACCTAATCAAGCAGTACAAGCTGATTCACCCAGAGGTGACTCTCTCGATTAAGAAGTCCGACCTCGACCCACTAAACGGAACCAACATGATCACCGCATGTACCTCTAAGCAGGGTCCAGACATCGCGGCGGTTGAGGTGAGCTATGCGGGTTACTGGCGTTCGTACCCGAAGTGTTTCACCGACCTTCGCACCCTCAAGACTTCTGACGCAAACGTCAACGCCAACAAGGGAACCGACAAGAACGGCAACCCAGTCGACGTGACCTACATCGATTCGACCGGCAAGAAGCTAACCGTTGGAACCGTTGCCGCAGGTCTATCCGCCACCAACATCAAGAGCAACTACCTGCCATGGCGTTGGGAGCAGGGCGTTGGCTATGACGACAGCGTCATCGGTATTCCAACCGACGTCGGTGGCCTCGAAGTTGCCTTCCGCACCGATCTCATGGTTAAGGCCGGTCTCGTGACTGCCGCTCAGGTAAAGAACGGCACCGCTCGTGACGTGCTCGCAAAGAAGTGGCCAACCTGGAGCAAATTCATCGAGGTTGGAAAGCAGTACATGTCGAAGCTCAGCGCTGCTGACAAGAAAGCCGGCAAGGGCTTCATCGACAACGTCGGAACCATCTACGCAGCAGTGCTCAACCAAGGCACCGAGAAGTACTACCGCAACAACGGCACCGACCAGGGTCAGTTGATCTACAAGACCAACAAGAACATCAAGACCGCATGGGACACCACGCTGAACGCTCACAAGGCAGCGATCGGCACCCGCATCGGCCAGTTCTCGTCTGACTGGAACATCGGTATGAACAAGGGAACCTTCGCAACCATGCTGGCTCCAGCCTGGATGATGGACTACATCAAGCAGCAGGCACCAGACACCAAGGGCAAGTGGGACATCGCCGACCTGCCTGGCGGTGGTGGAAACCAGGGTGGAACCCAGTTGACCATCCCTTCGTATGCGAAGAACAAGCAAGCCGCTTGGGACTTCATCACCTGGTACCTAGCTCCGGAGCAGCAGCTTCAGGTGTTCCGCACCTATGGTCTGTTCCCATCGACCAAGGTCATCTACGGTGACTCGTCGGTCAAGGACTACAAGGACCCATTCTTCAACAACGCACCTGTCGGCAAGATCTACTCGGAAGGCATCAGCAAGCTGAAGCCGATCTTCGAAGGCAAGCTGCAGCGCGGTATTGACCAGGCCTTCGGTGCCGGTCTCGGCCGTGTGGTGTCTGGCAAGAAGAACGAGAAGACCAAGAAGCCTTGGACCTCGGCCGAATCGTGGGCACAGGCGCTCGCTGACATCGACAAGCTAACCCGCTAGTACTCGGGAGCAGTTAGTCAATGTCCAGCACCGCGGTGAACGATTCACCATTGATTGACAAGAAGGGGGGACGTCCCAAGACGTCCCCCTCTCCTTGGAAACCCAAAAAGAACAAGAAGGAGCGCGAAGACTTTCCTGGTCTGCGCTCGCTGAACGGCAAATGGGGCTACCTGTTTGTTGCGCCGTTCATCATCATGTTCATCATCTTCGGCATGTTCCCCGTTCTCTACTCGACGGTCATCGCCTTCTACGAGTTCGACCCACTAGCCGGTGCCGGTGGTCTTTCGCTCGAGGGGCAGACTTTCGTAGGGTTCGAGAACTTCATCTACTTGCTTCAGGATGATCGTCTCTACACCGCGATCGGCAACACTTTCGACATCTGGTTCTGGTCGACCTTCCCGCAGATGGTCATCTCGATCGGTCTCGCAGCGGTGTTGCGCAACCGTTTCTTGAAGGCCAAAACCTTCTGGCGCACCATCCTGCTGGTTCCTAACATCACCTCAGTTCTTGCCGTTGCTATCGTGTTCGGTCAGCTCTTCGGCCGTGAGTTCGGAATCATCAACTGGGTGCTCGGTTTGTTCGGCGTCGACAACATCGACTTCGTCGAAGACCCCCTGGCGTCTCACATCGCGATCGCGACCATGATCACCTGGCGTTGGGCCGGCTATAACGCCCTGATCTTCTTGGCGTCGATGCTCGCGATTCCAGACGAACTCTATGAGTCGGCTGCACTCGATGGCGCATCCGCTTGGCAGCAGTTCCGTTATGTAACCCTGCCAGGTCTGCGCAACACCATCACATTCACTCTTATCGTGGGAACCATCGGTGGTTTGCAAGTGTTTGCCGAGCCGCTCACCTTGGCCGGAACAACGGATGGTGGAAGCACCCATCAGCTTCTGACGCTGACCATGTTCCTCTATGACAGCGCCTTCGGTGCCTCATCCAAGTGGGGATACGGTGCCGCGGTCGGAATCATCATCACGATCATCGTGCTGATTGTTTCGCTGGTGAACTTCCTTGTAACCCGCAAGCTAGCGAGCGGAGAAGCCAAATGACAACTCTTGAAGCTAAACCGCCGGTAACCAAGTTGCCTCGTCGCCGTCGCCCTAGGTGGCAGAAGGTCGGTCTTGGCGGCTACATCGCGCTGACCATCATGGCGTTGCTGTCGATGTTCCCGTTCTATTGGATGTTCATTGTGGCCTCCAACGGAACCGAGGAAGTTTCGAAGATTCCGCCGACGATGATTCCAGGACCTCGATTCTTCACGGTTATCGAGAACGTCTATAAGGTTGTCGACTTCAACATCGCACTATGGAACACCGTGGTTGTCGGTTTCGTCGTGGCCGTGGCTCAGGTGCTCTTCTCGGCCTTGTCTGGCTTCGCGTTTGCAAAGTTGGACTTCCGCGGCCGTCGTGGGCTCATCCTGTTCGTCATCGGAACCATGATGCTTCCGAGCCAGCTGGGTATCATCCCGCTTTATATGTTGGTTTCGGGCTTCGGCTGGATCGATACGCTCAACGCACTGATCGTGCCTGCGCTGGTGACGGCGTTTGGTGTGTTCTGGATGCGTCAGGTTATCGATGCTCAGGTTCCTAACGAAATGCTCGAGGCTGCCAGCATCGACGGTGCCGGCGTGCTGCGCATCTATTGGAGCATCGTGCTGCCGATCATCAGCCAGAGCGGTTTCGTGCTTGGTCTGTTCAGCTTCTTGGCCACCTGGAACGACTTCCTCTGGCCAAACCTGGTGCTGCAGAGCCCGGGAAGCTTCACGGTTCAGGTTGCGGTTCAGCAGCTGAAGGCGAGCTACTTCATCGACTACGCACTGAACTTGGGTGGTGCCTTCATGGCAACCGCGCCACTGCTTCTGCTGTTCGTATTCGTCGGTCGCCGCCTCGTGAGCGGTGTTATGGACGGTGCCGTAAAGGGCTAGTTCGAAAAGCTAAAACGGCTCAGACTTCGGTCTGGGCCGTTTGCTTTAACTGGGATGCGCTGCCGTCAGTCGCGCGGACTCGGCATGCGCGCCATCCGGCCTGTGCTGCCTGGGGTTGCGCCCCGCTCTAGTCGAGCAGGTCGGCGATCGAGTTGAGAATCTCGTTCGGGCGGAACGGATACTTTGCGATCTCAACCTCGTCGGCGATGCCGGTCAGCACTAGAACCGTGTGCAGACCCGCCTCGATTCCGGCGACAACGTCGGTGTCCATGCGGTCACCGATCATGCCGGTCGACTCCGAGTGCGCGTTGATCTTGTTCATGGCCGAGCGGAACATCATCGGGTTCGGCTTTCCAACGATATAGGGGTCGCGTCCGGTGGCCTTGGTGATCAGCGCGGCAACCGAGCCGGTGGCAGGCAGCACGCCGTCGGCAGACGGTCCGGTCGCATCCGGGTTGGTGGCGATGAATCGCGCACCGTTGTTGATCAGACGAATCGCCTTGGTCAAAGTCTCAAAAGAGAAGGTGCGGCTCTCGCCAAGCACAACATAGTCGGGGTCGACGTCGGTCTGAATGTAGCCGACCTCGTGAAGCGCGGTGGTCAAACCGGCCTCACCGATCACGAACGCCGAGCCCTTCGGCTTCTGCGACTTCAAGAAATCGGCGGTCGCCAGGGCCGAGGTCCAAATCGATTCCTCTGGGATGTTCAACCCGGTCGCCTTGAGTCGCGCCGACAGGTCGCGCGGCGTATAGATCGAGTTATTGGTGAGCACCAGAAAGCGTTGGCCGGCAGCCTGCCACTGTTTGATGACGTCTCCCGCGCCTGGCAGGGCGTGTCCCTCGTGCACGAGCACGCCATCCATGTCGGTCAACCAGCATTCGATTTTTCTGCGTTCAGCCATGGGTCTAGGCTACCAGCGGGCTTGGTTAGGCTTGTTTAGTGACCGATGAACAGCAGCCGAACAGCAACGGGGATGCGCACGCGCACTCCGGCGCTGGCGAAACGTCGGAGACTCCCGAGCTGACCAC
>JBEEJJ010000025.1:0-13755 GCA_041169265.1 Actinomycetota bacterium | reverse complement strand
AGACGATTACAAGCGGATAGTTATCGTTCTCTGCATACATCGCATAGCTCGGAACCGAGAACATTTTGCCGTTTGCGTCATAAATGATGCCCATCGCTTGCGTGGCTTTGACGATCAGAGTCTTCTGAGTTTTGCTTTCGGCTGTGCCGTCAACTGAGCTAGCACCTGATGAAACCTCCGTAGCCGCTGTTTGATAGAGCTCAGCGCTTCCCGAGGCCATCCAGCGATAGTCACTCATGCGCTTCACGGTGTCTTTGGCCGAGATCGTCGCGACATCGGCAACCTTTACGGCGTCGACCGCATACCCGTTGACCGCACTTATCTTTCCACTATTGCCCCAAGAAATATCCCATGAAAGTCCCGTCGGTTTGCCATCTACTTTGATTGGGGCAAAGGCGTAAAGACTGTCTTCACCTCGGGTGACCTGAATATCGTCAGCGGTCGTTTCAAAACCCAGGCCACTAAAGATTTCCAGGGCGCGAGCAACAGCCATCTTGTTGCTCGGGAGGGTCGCTTTTATAGACGCGTTTTCTGCGCAGTAGGTGACGTCGGGAGTTTCCGGAGATGTCTCCTCTCTGACGCATTCACCCATAATCCAAGCTTCGCCGTTCGAATAGTTGAAGCTGAGCGCGCCATTTGTGTCGCTCACGAAAACGTAGATGTTTCCGTTGTGCAGGTTGAGATAAGTAGCTTTTTCTGTGCCGTTAGCAGTGTGAACATCGAAGTTTTCGGTTACGAATCGACCGGCTATCCCGAGCACACGCTTGATAGCTGCGGAAAGATCTTGGGCTGACGTGTTGTTCACAAACTCGTAGATTGAACCGTTGCCGGTCGACTCACTCAGCTCATCGCCCGCGATGTAGTCAATGGATGCCGGATTGGCCCAATATGCCATGTCCTTGCGACCCTGCATCGTGTCACCGAGTGCGATCTTGCTAGAGGTCTGCTGGCCAGCAGCGCCTAGTTCAAGAGTGAAATTTGTCTGAGGGCTCAATACAGATCCAGCAACCATAGCGATACCAGCCAGTGATGCGGCAACTCCGGCAAGACTGAATTGTGTGGCTCGGCGACTCAGGTTAATCCGACTCAAAATGCTTGACTTAGCAGCGCCGAGGCTTGCGGCTTCGAGAATGCTCTCGTTTAGTTTTGGCGCGCGCACGGCCTTTGCAGATTTGCGCAGAGTTTCGATTGCCTGGTCTTGCTCGACTTTTTCGTTCATGTCAGGTTTATGTATCAGTTCGCTCTAGTCTGACAAACCACTGTTTAGATATTCTGCAAACTTTTTTCGAGCACGCCCAAGCCTCACGCTCGCCGTGTTTGCGCTGATCCCTAGAGTGACAGCCACTTGATTCACCGACAGGCCCTCGAATGCGATAAGGGCAAGAATGTTTCGCTCGGACGGCTTCAACTGAGCCCAAGCCTCGGCTACCGAAACGTTGGCGAGCCCCAAACTCTCGGCCGACGGTGCGGTGGCATCAAGATCGAGCAGAGGTAACCACAGCCCGCGCCTTGCCTCTTTGCGTCGGTGATTGGCGATCACGAAGCCACCTATGCGATACAACCACGCTAGCTCGCTACCTTGGGTAAAGTCATCGCGCTTTCGCCAGGCAATCTCAAAAATCTCACTGGCTAGGTCGTCAACTTCGTCACGAGCAACGCGCCTGACTAGAAACTTTGAAACCGCTGGCAGGTGCTCTCGAAAAGTGGCGATGAACTGCTCTTGGTTCATGTCACTTCACTTTCTGACCGTAGCCGAAGTCGTAAACTCACTTCGCCCTACCTAGGTTATGTTGCTAACCGCGAGAATCTGACGGTCTGCTTTTTGTTGCTAGATAGCAACCGGGAGAGTGGTCGGCAATCATGCCCGTGGCTTGCATCAGTGCGTGCATCGTGGTTGGGCCGACAAATTTGAAGCCGAGTTTGCGAAGGGCTTTGCTCAATGCTTCAGATTCCGGGCTCTTCGTCAAGCCGCGTCGATCTTCTGAAGGTGCGAAATCCAGCACAAATCGTTCTATGCCATCAGGAATCTCGAGAGCCAGTCGTGCGTTATTGATAGTCGCCTCGATCTTGCCACGGTGGCGGATGATGCCATCATCGACGAGCAAACGTTCGACATCAGACTGCGCAAACTCGGCAACACGAGCCAACTCAAACCCAGCAAACGCCGCTCGAAAACCTTCACGCCGCTTCAGGATGGTCAGCCAAGACAACCCCGCTTGAAAACCCTCGAGTGACAAACGTTCAAACATCGCGTTGTCGCCAAAAAGGGGAGTGCCCCATTCGTCGTCGTGATAGGTCACATAGAGCGGGTCGTCATTTAGCCAACCGCAGCGGGCTAGCCCGTCTGCATGAACACGAACGGTCATTTAGTCGCGATAGTCGATTGATTCGTGGGCCAGAAGCCACTTTTTGGTTGGTATTCCATCGCCACCCGAATAACCGGTGATCTTCTTGGATGCACCTAACACTCTGTGGCAGCCCACCACTAGCGGAACCGGATTCGCGCCCACGGCGCCACCAACGGCTCGCACGGCCTGTGGATTGCCAATCGCTTGAGCGATGTCGGCATAGGTTGCCGTTTTGCCCCATCCGAGTTTGGCAATCTGCGCCCAAACGGCCTTCTGAAATTCGGTGCCAGAGAGTTCGACAGCAAAATCGAGGGTGTGGGACTTGCCCTTGAAGTAATCGGTGAGCTGGCTCTTGGCTTGTTTCAAAACTTTGGCCCGCCCGTGATCGCCCACCGGCTCATCGCCCATGGTCAAAAAAACGATTTTTTCATCTTGAGCGAATAGGTTGATGTTGCCGACGGGGCTATCGAAAGAGCAGGTTGCGTCGTATTGCGGCGAAGTCATTTGCCTAGATTATCCGTTCTGAATCGTTGCACTGCAAAGGCGCTATGGGTTGTTGATAAGTAGCCCGATGCTTAGCGCAGTGGCGAAGACGCACCAACCCCAATAGGGTGCGAGAAGCCATCCAGCCGACTTTCGAACCAGGTGAAACAGGCACATCGTCACGAAAACGGCCACGGCTAGCAGGCCGGCAATCACCGAACCGAGCAACAGTTCGCGAGCACCGAAGAACACGGGACTCCAAAGTGCATTCAAGGCGAGTTGAACCCCGTATGCCCAGAGGGCGGCTCGACGCCAACGCGACTCGGCTCGCCAAACTTGCCAGGCTGCCACCGCCATGATCGTGTACCAGAGCGTCCAAGCCGGACCAAAGGCCCAGTTCGGGGGAGTGAACCACGGCTTGGCTGCATCCGCATACCAGCCGGAAATCGCATTCAGCGTGCCAACGGAGCCGACGGCAGCCGCCAAATAAGAAAGCCCCAGCGAACCGAGAAGGCTCGCCAGGGCTCCCTTTTTAGTCACTAGAACAGGTTCCATGCCTTGCTCAACGAAGCTCGAAGCGTCTGCTCCAGCTCATCGAACTCGGTCTGGCCGATGGTCAGCGGTGGTGCCAGCTGAACAACGGGGTCGCCACGGTCATCTGAGCGGCAGTAGAGACCTGCGTCATAAAGGTCGGTCGACAGGAATCCACGAAGGAGCTTCTCCGACTCTGCATCGTTGAAGGTTTCGCGAGTGTTCTTGTCTTTGACCAGTTCGATCGCATAGAAGTAACCCTCACCCCGCACGTCGCCAACGATCGGAAGGTCCTTCAACTTCTCAAGGGTCTTTCTGAAGGCAGGTGCGTTGCGTCGAACGTTGCCAACTAAGTCTTCCTCTTCAAAGATGTCGAGGTTCTCGAGCGCCACGGCACAAGCCACCGGGTGTCCCGCGAAGGTGTATCCGTGCGGGAAGATTGCGGTGCCCTTCTTGAATGGTTCAAACAGCTTTTCCGCGACCATGAGAGCACCGAGCGGCTGGTAGGCCGAGGTGATTCCCTTGGCGCAAACCAGCATGTCCGGTTCGAACTCATAGAGCTCCGAGGCGAACATCGTGCCGATGCGACCGAAGCCGTCGATGGTTTCGTCGGCGATGATCAAGACGTCATACTTGTCGCAAATCTCGCGAACCTTTTTGAAGTATGACTTCGGCGAGGTGAAGCAACCACCCGAGTTCTGCACCGGTTCAAGGATGAACGCGGCAACGGTGTCTGGGTCTTCGAACAGAATCATCTCTTCGACTCGACTAGCTGCCCAGTCGGCGAATGCTTCTTCATTCTCGAAGTCGTCTTGTGCCCGATACCAGTTGGTGTTTGGCACGCGGAACGTGCTCGGAACCAGCGGTTCGAACTGCTTCTTCATGGCGGCGATGCCGGTTAGCGAAAGCGCTCCGTGCGAGGTGCCGTGGTAGGCAGTCATGCGCGAAATCACCTTGTGCTTCATCGGCTTGCCGGTCATCTTGAAATACTGTTTCGCAAGCTTCCAAGCGGTTTCGTTTGCCTCGCCACCACCGGTCGTATAGAACACGCGACTCAGCGACTTAGGAGCATACGAAAGGATGCGCTCCGAAAGTTCGATCGCCGGGGCGTGCAGGTTCGACCAAATCGGGAAGTAGTCGAGTTGCTTCATCTGCTTCGCGGCTGCTTCGGCCAGACGCTCGCGTCCGTGTCCGATGTTCACCGAGAACAACGACGAGATGCCGTCGAAATATTTCTTGCCGTTCTGGTCCCAGAAGTGGTGGCCTTCTGCTCGCGTGATGATTGGAATCGCGCTCGACTCGAACTGGCTGTGTCGGGTGAAGTGCATGAACATGTTCTGCCTTGCGGCGTGTTCGAGCTGCTTCAAAGTTGCTGCTTGACCTGCCTTGCGGGCGTCAAACATTGGGGTGGGGCGTACAGTGCTGGCTTTGGCCGGCGCCGCTGGGGTCTTGAGACCCAGAACCTTTTTGAGGTTCTTGCCCAGCTTGCTTCCTCTGCTTTCCTGGATTGCCATTGAATATCACTCTTTACTGTGTTTGTTTTTCTGGAGACGCATCAGCGCGTTCCCCAGTTGTAGAGCTGCTTGTGCAGTTTGAGATAGACAAACGTCTCGGTCTCTACTACTCCGGGCAGCGTCCGGATCTTTGAGTGAAGCAGTTCGATGAGTTCGTCATCGTCCTCACAAACCACTTCAACCAAAATGTCAAAACTTCCCGCGGTCAAAACCACGTAATCGATCTCACGCATCTCGGTGAGTTTCTCGACGAGCCCGCGGCTGTCGCCATTGGTGCGAATACCGATCATGGCCTGTCGGTTGAATCCCATTTGTAGCGGGTCGGTCACAGCCACGATCTGCAGGATGCCCGATTCGGTTAGCTTTTGCACTCGCTGACGAACCGCCGCTTCGCTCAGCCCGATTGCCTTGCCGATGTCGGAATACGACTTGCGCCCATCCGACTGCAACTGCGAAATGATCGCCTTAGCGGTTTCATCTAGGGGAGCGGACTTTGCTCTCGGGGTGCGACTCATGGTTTCGATTCTGTCAGTAAATTTGCCTTTTCGGTGACCTTTTGGGCACCAAAATGCTATTTCGCAACTGATTTGTGATTATTCGAGCCTTTTTTGCTACGAATTCCTGATTAGGATGCTCTCAAAGATGTTTTCGGCTAGGCTAAAACGCACCGAAACCGTTTGTGGTCAAACGACTTTCCATCTCAAAGAGGAGTAACCGTGTCAGTTCGCGAATTGAAAAACTTCGTCAACGGCGAATACGTAGCCGCTCAGAGCGGTGAAACGCTCGACATCATCAACCCGGCCGACGGGCAGGTTTATGCGACTTCACCGAAGTCTTCTGCCTCCGACATCGACGCCGCATACAAGGTGGCTGACAAGGCATTCGATACCTGGAGCAACATGGCTCCCAAGGATCGACAGCTAGCCCTGTTCCGCATCGCCGACGCTCTTGAGGCGCGTGCCGAAGAGATGGCTGACGTCGAAAGCGAGAACACCGGCAAGCCTCGTTCTACACTCGTCGATTACGAAGTTCTCGTTTCGGTCGACCAGATCAGATTCTTCGCCGGTGCAGCACGCAACCTTGAGGGTCGTGCAACTGCTGAATACTCAACCTCGCACACCTCATCCATTCGACGTGAACCAATCGGTGTGATCGGTCAGGTCACTCCGTGGAACTACCCGCTGAACATGGCGACCTGGAAGTTCGCTCCAGCCCTGGCTGCAGGAAACACCATCGTTCTGAAGCCTTCCGACACGACTCCCGCATCGACCCTGCTACTCGCCGAGATTGCATCCGAGTTCTTGCCTAAGGGCGTTTTCAACGTCGTCGCCGGTGACCGCGACACCGGGCGTGCTCTGGTCGAACACCCAACCCCTCAGATGGTGGCGATCACCGGATCGGTTCGTGCCGGCATGGAAGTTGCGAAGAGCGCTTCTAGCGACCTCAAGCGCGTGCACCTCGAGCTTGGTGGCAAGGCCCCAGTAATCGTGTTCGCCGATGCCGACCTCGACCGTGCCGCAGCAACGATTGTTGCAGCCGGTTTCTTCAACGCCGGTCAGGACTGCACCGCGGCTACCCGACTTCTGGTGCACAGGGATGTTCACGACGAGTTCGTGGCCAAACTGGTGGCCGAGGTCAGGGCGAATGCCAAGACCGGAACCCCAGACCGAGACGACATCCTGTTCGGTCCTGTGAACAACGCCAACCAGCTTGAGCGAGTAAAGGGATTCATCGAGCGACTTCCAGACCACGCATCGATTGCTGTCGGTGGAAACGTCATCGAGAGCTCCGGCTACTTCCACGAGGCCACCGTGCTCACCGGTCTCAAGCAGAAGGACGAACACATCCAGAGCGAAATCTTCGGTCCTGTCATCACTGTTCAATCGTTTGCAAACGACGACGAGGCGATGACCTGGGCTAACGATGTCAACTACGGTCTGGCGTCTTCGGTCTGGACCGCAAACCACACCCGCGCGATGCGCTTTGCCAAGGGGCTCAACTTCGGTTGTGTCTGGATCAACGACCACATCCCGCTGGTTGCTGAGATGCCTCACGGTGGTTTCAAGCACTCGGGCTATGGCAAAGACCTGTCGAACTACGGGTTCGAGGACTACACCCGCATCAAGCACGTGATGCACTACATCGGCGACTAGCCGGTTTTCCACATTTCACTAGAGTGTGTGGCTTGGGCTTCGGTTCGGGCCACACACTTTTTTCATGTCTGCTATCTGGATGCTGCCCTCGCTCGCCATGGGCATCTATATGGGATTCGCCAGCGGAATGTGGCAGCTCGCTTTCATGTCAATGGGGTCAGCGCTCATCGCCTTAATAGTTTCTAAGGCAGCCACGCGCACTCGCCATGCACCGATCATTTCGTTGCATCCTCGGGCAAGGCGTTTGCTAGCCGATGGCAAAGTTGTTGGCTGGATTCGTTGGCTGGTGTCAAAGCGCATCCGAAAAGCGGTGCGAGCCGAAATCAATAATCTGATTGGTCGGCGAGAGGCTCTCGAATCGATTCGACGGATCCTTGGCACCATGAACATTCCGCCGCCCGGTTCGAAAACGGCGGCACTGTGTGGCGTCTCACGACTCGCCTCTTTCAACATCGAAATTACGGAAGCTCCCCACATCTTTGTGGTGGGGCCAACCGGTTGCGGCAAGAGCCAACTCCTGCTGCTCATGCTTCGCTCGCTCTCCGCGCGATACTCGCCAGCTGAGCTGGGGATCGCAATTATCGATTACAAGGGTGGTGCGCTGATTCGGTCATTGCCCTGCGATGCGAGACTTTGGTTGTCGGCCACCGACCTCCAACCGGGCGACTGGTGGGTCGAACTGGAGCAACAATTGCGGCTCAGAGAACAACGCCTTGAGGCATCGGGAATCGCGGATTATCGCAGCGACCAGCTCGCCCCGTTGGTCACCTTTATCGATGAGTTGGGCGAAGCCGTTCGCAATCCCGCGGCAGCCAGGGTTGTCTCGGCCGTGGCTGCCAGAGGTCGTTCTTTGGGTATGTTTCTTGTGGCTTCGAACCAGGGTCTGTCCGGGGTTCCTCGCGAACTGCTGCTAAACCTGCGGATGCGCATCGCAATCGCTGGCATCGACCAGGTCGAACTTGTGCAACTAGGCGCTAAGGCATCACCGCTGATCAGTAAATCATCAGACCTCGTCGCAGCACGTGCAATAAAGCAGGGACAAGCCGAGATCGACTTCGATTTTCCTCTGCCCGTGGCAGATGAGTTCGGCTACTCCAGCGCTGACTCGATCGAAACCGAGTCGAGTCCGTGGGCGGCACCAACGGCCTCATTGGTCAGCAAGCCGTCGTGAGTGCTCAAACCTAGGGCCAGCGCTCCGTCAGAACGGCAAGCCGCCTTCCAACCCTTGTTTGCCAGGGCCTTTGCATAAGGCAGGGTGGCGTTGGTCAGTGCATAGGTCGAGGTGTGAGGCACCGCACCTGGCATGTTGGCGACGCAATAGAAGATGGCGTCGTGCACCTTGAACGTTGGTTCGGCGTGGGTCGTTGGGTGCGAATCCGCGAAGCAACCACCCTGGTCGATAGCTATGTCAACCAGAACCGAGCCAGGTTTCATGCGCTTTACGTGATCGTTGTTCACAAGTTTCGGCGCTTTCGCCCCGGGGATGAGCACCGAACCTATCACAAGATCGGCCTCGGTCACCGCCCTGTCGATCTCATAGGAATTGCTCGAAAGTGTCTTGAGTCGACCCGCGTAGTGGTGGTCGAGTTCGCGCAGGCGGTTGAGGTTCGTGTCAAGCACGGTCACTTCGGCACCAAGGCCAACAGCCATGGCAACCGCGTTGGTTCCTGCGACTCCGCCACCGAGAACAACGACTTTTGCCGGGCGAGTGCCAGGCACTCCACCGAGCAAGGTTCCATTTCCGCCGTTGTGGCGCATCAGCGTTTGCGCACCGACCAACACGGACAGTCGACCCGCTACCTCACTCATTGGGGCCAAAAGTGGGAGTTGACGCGACGGAAGTTGGACGGTTTCATAGGCGATCGAAGTCACCTTGTTTTTGATTAGCTCGTGTGTGAGGGCCGCATCCGCAGCGAGGTGAAGGAATGTGAAGAGCACCAGGCCTGGGCGAAGGTATTGGTATTCGGGTTCGATGGGCTCTTTTACTTTGAGCACAAGTTCGGCATTACCCCAAGCCTCCGCGGCACTTGACACAATGGATGCGCCCGCTGCGCGGTATTCGTCATCGGTGATTGATGAACCGTTGCCTGCACCGCTCTGCACGAAAACTTCGTGTCCACCGGTGACTAGTTCGTGAACTCCGGCGGGGGTGATGGCTACTCGAAATTCGTTGTTTTTGATCTCACTAGGTACGCCGACCTTCATGATTTCTCCTCTGGCGGGCTCCTTTGCCACATCCGTTTACAGCCTAGCGGTTTTGCCTAGGTGAGAAGAAAGCCCCGTAAATTTCGTGTTTCATTGCTAGGTTTATGGTCTCGATACCCAGCATTATGTGGCAGTATTTTTGTGTACCTCTTGTACCTTCTGTGTTGGTCGGGCAAAAGCCCACTTATCTAAGGAGACGGCGTGAACAAGCCCCTTCCACAAGACCCCATGATGATTGAGCTAATCAAGCAGGCTCGTCGCCATCAAATGACACGAAGAACAGCGCTGGCTGGTGCCGGTGCTGGTGCGCTTGCAGTTGCGCTCGCTGCGTGTGCACCGGGTGGCTCAGATACCAAGCTCACCCCAGCAAAAGACATCTCCGACACAGACAAGTCTTTGGTCTGGCACAACTGGTCGCTCTACATGGATGAAACCGACGACGGTCGTTATCCATCCCTAGAAAAATTCCAGGCTGAGTCGGGCATCACCGTGGAATACAAGGTTGAAATCGACGACAACGACACCTACTACGGCAAGGTCAAAGACCAGCTGATGCAGGGCAAAGACATCGGTGCGGACGTTGCCTGCCCAACCGAGTGGATGGCCGCACGCTGGGTCAACAACGGTTATGTGCAGAAAATGGATGCCGCCAACATCCCTAACAAAAAGAACGTTGCACCTGCTTATCTCGGTGCGCAGTACGACCCAGAGCGCGACTACACGCTGCCTTACCAGGGCATCCTCGGCGGAATTACCTATAACAAGGCCGCCTACAAGGAGGCCACTGGCAAGGATGCACCCGGAAGTCTCGAGGACCTCTGGGATCCAGCGCTAAAGGGACGCGTCGGCGTGCTGTCAGAGATGCGCGACACCATCGGTCTAATCCTGTTGGCTCAGGGAATTAACATCGCCGACCCGAACAGCCTCACCGAAGACGCCTTCATGAACGCAATCGACTTCTTCAGAGGCAAGGTTGAAGACGGACAGATCGCTCGAATCAAGGGCAACTCCTATTCAGAAGACCTCAACAACGGCGACACCATCGCGGCAATTGCCTGGTCGGGAGACACCGTGCAGCTGAATCTCTCAGCCGGTGAAGAGAAGTACGGCTTCTTCATTCCTGAGTCTGGTGCCACAATCTCGGCCGACGTATTCACGATTCCGATGGGAGCTACCCACAAGCGCAACGTCGAGGAGTTGATTAACTTCTACTACGACCCTGCCAACGCTGCGATTCTGGCCGCTTGGGTCAACTACGTAACTCCGGTTGTTGGGGCAAAGGAAGAGGCCATCAAGCTCGACCCAGCCCTCGCCGAGAACCAGTTGATCTTCCCATCCGAAGAATTCTTGAAGAACACTCACGGATTCCGCTCGCTCACCGGCAAAGAAGAGCTCGCCTTCTCGAAGGCATTCCAAGAGATCCTCTTGGGCGCATAGTGGCCACAGAGTTTGTCGCTCGAGGTTCAGATCTCGAGTTGGTAGGCATCCGCAAGGAGTTTCCGGGTTTCACTGCAATCGAGGATCTCGATTTGCACATTCCGGCTGGTGAATTTTTCGCCTTGCTTGGTCCGTCGGGATGCGGCAAGACCACGACCTTGCGCCTAGTTGCCGGTCTTGAAGCGCCCACCAAGGGAAAAATCCTGATCGGCGGCAAAGACGTAACTTCGACGAAGCCGCACGAGCGTCCGGTGAACACCGTATTTCAGTCATACGCGCTGTTTCCGCACATGAGCGTGCTCGAGAATGTTGCTTTTGGACTGCGTCAACGCAAGGTGGATGACGCGCTCAAGAAGGCCGCCGAAGCACTCGAGTTGGTTCAGCTTCCGCACCTGGCTCAGCGCAGACCACAGCAGCTTTCCGGTGGTCAGCAACAGCGCGTCGCTCTGGCCCGCGCGTTGGTCAATCGACCATCCCTATTGCTTCTCGATGAACCTCTCGGCGCACTAGACCTAAAGCTTCGTCGCGAGATGCAGATCGAGCTCAAGGCGATTCAGATGGAAGTCGGCCTGACCTTCCTTCACGTCACCCATGACCAAGAAGAAGCCATGGACATGGCAGACACCGTTGCGGTAATGAACAAGGGTCGTATCGAGCAGATGGGTGCTCCCGAGTCGCTCTACGACCGCCCACACACCGTCTTCGTGGCCAAGTTCCTCGGCCAGTCGAACCTCTTCATCGGCGACATCGCCGAGTCTTCTGCAAACTCGCTGAGCATCAACGTGGCCGGCAACAAAATTTCCGTTCCGAAAGATCGAGCCGAAAAGCACGATGGCAAGATAGCCATCGGTGTTCGCCCAGAAAAGGCTGACCTGCACCAAGTCAAACCAGCCGCGAGCTCGAGCGAGAACCTGATCGGTCCAGGCGAAGTGTTAGACATTCGCTTCACGGGCGTCAGCAATCAGTTCTTGGTCGAAATCCCGGGCATCGGTCTGGTCACCGTATTCGAGCAGAACGAGGGCAACAGCACCGTGGCGCTCGGCGATCAGGTCTATGTCACTTGGCAGGTAGCCCACTCGTTTGGGTTGGCCGATCTTCCAGACTCCGTCGAGGAGTAAGCGATGGCATTTGCGGCATTCTCGAGCGGTTCGAAGACCGAATACAAAGCCCCCCGAAAGCAGTCTGTTCTAGTCGCAATGGCTTTGCTGCTGCCAGGAATGATCTACCTGGGCTTGTTCTTCATCACTCCACTGATGTCGCTTGTGGTTACTTCGCTCGAGGTTCCGGATGACTCCGGTGAAATCGGTCGCTACCAGTATGGGTTTGAGATCGCGAACTACTGGACGGTAATTGAAACCTATGGGCCGCACATCCTGCGTTCTTTTACCTATGCGTTGATTGCCACCATCCTTGCGCTTTTGATTTCTTATCCGCTTGCCTATTTCATCGGGATTCGGGCCCGAAAGTGGCCGCTCATTCAGAAGCTCGCACTCGCTCTGGTCATCGCACCGTTCTTCATTTCGTTCCTGCTGCGCACCTTTGCTTGGAAGCAGCTGTTCTCGAACGAATCCTGGATTGTCACGACCTTGCAGTCTTGGAACATACTCGCGCCGGATCAATATTTGGTTGGAACCGACTTCATGGTGATTTTCGGTCTGACCTATAACTTCATTCCGTTCATGACGTTGCCGCTCTACACCTCGCTGGAGCGACTCGATTTGCGTCTGCTTGAAGCTGGTTCCGACCTTTATGCCACTCCGGCTAAGGTGTTCCGAAAGGTAACTCTGCCAATCACGATGCCGGGCATCATCTCTGGAACCTTGATGACCTTCATCCCGATTGCCGGTGATTACATCAACGCCAGCCGAGACTTCTTGGGTTCGAGCGACACGGCGATGATCGGTAACGTCGTCGAGTCCAACTTCTTGAGAATCAACGACTATCCGTCGGCTTCCGCTCTGTCGGTGCTGCTAATGGCCGCGATCTTGGCTCTAGTGGTCTTCTATGTTCGTCGAAGTGGAACGGAGGACCTACTGTGAAGTTTTCTCTCGGTCGCGCCGCACTTCCGATCTATGCGGTGCTGGCATTCGTTTATCTGCTGATTCCGATTGTCTACACCTTCATCTTTTCTTTCAACGACACTTTCAAGTCGAACATCGTTTGGCGCGGATTCTCGCTGAAAAACTGGACCGGCGTTTGTGAAGAGCAGGGTGTCTGTGAAGCCTTCGGCAACTCGATCTTGATCGGTGTGGTGTCGACCATTATCGCCACCGCTCTCGGCACCGCCATTGCCATAGCGCTGGTGCGCTACGACTTCAAGTTCCGCTCTGGCGTCAGCCTGCTTCTGTTCCTTCCGATGGCCACCCCAGAGATCGTTCTCGGTGCCGGTCTCGCTTCGCAGTTCTTCAACATGGGTGCCGAAAAGGGTCTAGTAACCGTGATCATCGCTCACGTGATGTTCTGTCTTTCGTTCGTTGTTGTCACAGTGAAGGCTCGTGTTGCCAGCCTCGACCCGGCTCTCGAAGAGGCCGGCTCAGATCTATATGCGACCCCATCCCGTGTGTTCTGGAAGATCACCTTTCCACTTCTGATGCCCGGCATTCTCGCAGCGGCTCTGTTGTCGTTCGCTCTTTCGTTCGACGACTTCATCATCACCAACTTCAACGCTGGCCCACTATCGACCTTTCCGAAGTTCGTTTATACGGCCGCCTCAAAGGGAATCCCGGCAGCTGCAAACGTGGTCGGTTCCGCTGTCTTTATCGTTGCGATTCTGATTGTCGTCGCGGTTCAAGTTGGGTCCACGATCAAGGAACGTCGGCTAAAAGCCATCAAGTAACTAACGCGCGGCCACTTTAGGCGAACAGCGCTTGTACTGCATCCCTGAAATGTTCGGTGTGGCGCTTGACGTCTTCGAGCGTGTGCGCGGGTGACATCAGAGCCATGTTGTGGAACGGGGTCATCAAGATTCCGCGGTTCAGTGCGTGCAGGTGAAGGTACTGCTGAAGTTCGAAGTCATCGGCATCGGCAGCTTCACGACCGGTCGTGGGCGCGGTCGCACGGAACGAATACTCGGCCCGGCAGCCG
>JBEEJJ010000024.1:0-14013 GCA_041169265.1 Actinomycetota bacterium | reverse complement strand
ATGGCAATACGTAGCGGTGCCTAACTTGGTCGACGGCGACTTTCCGAAGAAACCAAAAACCACGAAGGCTTGGTTCACGGCTGGGGTGTTGCCTTACGAGCTTAGAGGCGACGTAAGTTCGCTTCCTGAGGTCGATTTAACCTGGACCACAAAAGCATCCGACTTCGGCAAGGTCAAAGAGCGCCTCTCTGATGAGATGAAGGTCTACCTCGAGCGCGAAGAACGCAGGCTCGCTTATGTCGCATTCACGAGACCTAAGCGTGAGCTTTATTTGTCTGGTGCTAAATGGAAGACTAAGGGGGCTGAGCGATTCCCGTCGCCATACCTACTCGAACTCCTAGCAATGCGGGATGAACGAATAACAGTTGTGCAGCAGCCGGGATCTTTCGAGGTGCCTAACTACGACTCTCAAGCCAACCCCCTCGTCGAGCATGCGCTCACACAGACATGGCCGATGGATCCACTCGGTGAGGCCCATCGAATCAAGGTTGAGCGAGCTGCCGAAGAAGCCAGGGCGCAGAAACCCGTCGACGCTAAACAGCTCATGCAAGGTCTCGCTCACAAGCAAGAAGCCGAGTTGGCGAGTGCGCAGCCGGCTGCAGACGAAGTTGGCGAAAAGTCGGCCAAAGACTCAAACGAAATCAAGGTTTACAAACTAAACCGAGAGATCGATGCGCTCGTCAATGAAGCTCGGGTGCTAGAAACCAACGCCTCCCTCGTGAAGCTCCCGGTGCGCATCCCCGCCTCTCGGTTCAAAGACTTTGTCAAAGACCCCAAAGCGATGGCCGAAAAATATCGTCGCCCGGTTCCTGAGAAGCCATACGGCGCGACGATGACCGGCACGCTCTTCCACACCTGGGTGGAACAGCGTTACGGATTGGTTGCAAACACCGAAATCGTGGATGCGCTGGATGAGTTGATCGATGAGCTCGAAGCTGAATCGCCCGAGTCCCTAGAGCAGCTACAAGCTAACTTCGACAAATCTCGCTGGGCGTCGATGAAGGCACGAGAAGTTGAGTCAGAGATTCAGGTGACCATCGAGCAAAACACCTTTATCTGCAAGATCGACGCGGTGTTCGATGTCGCGGCGGATGATCAGACCTTGCCCGGCAAAACAATTGAGATCGTCGACTGGAAGACCGGAGAGCCTCCGCAGACCAACGAGGAAATCGCGGAGAGAGCACTGCAACTCGCACTCTACAAAATGGCTTATTCGCTTCGTCACGGCATTCCCGAGCAGCAGATTGCCGTGTGTCTTTACTACGTCGGTCACGACGTTGTGCTTCGACCAGATGTTCTAAGCGTCGAAGAAGTCAAAGCGAAGTGGCGCGAGGTATTGGAATCGTTTTAGCGCAGCAAAACTAGGCGTTTGAAACCGATTGGTTGTCTAGCTAAAACAGTTCGTTGTCGGTTTTCGCGGGCAACTCTATCTCTCGAGTCTTGTCATCGACCACCGTCACGGGTGCCGTCTTGGTCTCATCGATCAACTCGGCAGGTGCTTCATCTGCTTCTTGCACCACGGGAATTGCAGCGGTCGGTGTCGGGTCGCTCGCTTGAGTCGGCTCAGCGCCAGAGGTGTCCACGCTTTCGGCATCGGCAGATTCAGTCGAGACATCAGCACCAGTTTCGGCCAACTCGGTTGCTGTGACGAACCCACCCGCAACAGTTGCTGTCGGTTTGAATCCGGCTGCGGTCAAGTCAAGAGCCGTTCCGTTCTGCACCTCACTCGCCAAGAGTTCAAGTTCGGCTAGGGCTTCATCGACGATGTCTTGATTGCCGACGGTCTTGCCGTGAAGCAGCCACAGTGCGTGACCAAGTTCGCTGTAGAGCGCGGCACGCTGGGTGATCGAGGAATCAAACGAGTCAGCTGCCTGGAAGTAAGCAAGTCGAACTGCCTCGAGAAGATCTGGAACGCCCGCACCAGCGATCCAGGCTAGGTCCTCGGCGGGGTCGCCGATGTGTAGTGCACCCCAGTTCAAGATGGCCGAAACATTTTGGTCTTGTTCCAAAACGGTCTCTGCGGTGAGCCCTCCGTGAACGACCGTCGGTTGATAGCGGAAGAGCGAAACGTCTTCGAGAGCTTGCTCCCATCGAGCCAACAGAACGGGTGGCACAAGGCCGAGAGCCGAGACGGTATCTAGGTCGGCAAACCGGCGCTTCGCAGTTTCGGCCGGCGAAAACTCTGGAAAACCGGCGGCTCGGAAAGCCTCGGCATCTAGTGAGTGAATCGCCCCGATCGCCCGTCCAACGCTGGAGGCCAGATTGCTCGTTGGTGCGAGTCGATCGAAATCGAGAAGGTCGCCGAACAGGTATTCGAATACGACGGAGCGCTTGCGATTCTGGTCTCTAGTCTCACCAAGAATGTTGGTCACCTTGAACGGCAGTTTTGCTCGAACAGAGTCGGTGAATAGTTTCAAAACTTGAGTTTCAACATCCATCTCAAGTGAGCCGGCGTTGGTGCTCGGAATGCGGATTACAAAGTAGTCACCGCTGGTTGCCGTTAGGAGTGCCGAATCAAAGTGTCCGAGTTGCGAACCGCTCAGCGGTTTAACCTGCGAGAAGTTGAGACTCGGAACAGCGGCCTTGGCAAGGGCGGCTAAAATCAAGGGAGATTTGCCCATGGCATCAGGTTAAAAGGAACTCGTCCAATAGTCCTGCATCGCCACGCGACCAAAGAGGTGAGCACCCCATGAAACACCTGCCCGAGGGTGATTTAGAGCTCGCTTTGGCGCGTCATGCGGTTGATCGCGACTACCTTTCGCGAAGTCACCCCGAACTCTTCGACGAACTTTGGGCCGACCCTAAGACCCGTGTTTTGGCGATGCACAACGGGCACGTGCTCTTGAAAGAATCCGCGGATGGGGTGCTTCCTGAACTGCGCCTGCTCGAAGTCGATCAGGTGCCGTCGGCCCAACTGCGCGTATATCTCGGCAAGAGCACCGCATCCGAGGGTGAAGAGCAAGCGGGAACTCCGGTAGTTCTCGCCGTTCTGGGTGACAACTCGGCGACGCAGCTTGAACCTAACGCCAACGCTTGGCACTCGCTTCGCAAAACCGGTGCCGGGCTAGGGGAGCGTGACGCGGGTCTGTTCACACAGGCCCTGGCAATCGCCAACTGGCACGAGACCCACCAGTATTGCAGCCGCTGCGGAACTCCAACGGTCATCGAGCAGGGTGGCTGGGTTCGCCGCTGTTTCAAAGACGGATCCGAGTCATACCCGAGAACCGACCCAGCGGTAATTGTCGCCATAATCGACGATAAAGATCGCATTCTGCTCGGCTCGCAGGGAGCTTGGGAGGAAAATCGCTGGTCGATTCTGGCTGGATTCGTCGAGCCCGGTGAATCTCTCAACGCTGCGGTCGTTCGCGAAATGTTCGAAGAATCGGGACTCACCGTCGAACACCCGCAGTTCCTCGGCAGTCAAGCCTGGCCTTTCCCTTACTCCCTGATGCTCGGATTCGCGGCTCGAGTTTCGGCCGAGTCGAGCGAACTTGTGGCCGATGGCATTGAGATCGAGAAGCTGCGCTGGTTCAGCCGCGAAGAGATTAGAGCCGAAGCTCCGAAACTCTTGCTGCCGAATCGCATTTCGATCGCTCGCGCCATCATCGAAAGATGGTTCGGTGAGCAAATTATTTCGGGCAGTGAGCTGTCTTTGAGCAGCGACAATCGGGGGCAACGTTGACTCCCGAGCAAATTCTCGAAGCTCTCGACCCAGAGCAGCGCGAGGCCGCCGAAGCGTTGGTGGGCCCTGTGTGCATCTTGGCCGGTGCCGGCACAGGCAAAACCAGAACCATCACTCACCGAATCGCTTATGGAATCGCCAAGGGTTTTTACACCTCATCGCGAGTTCTAGCCCTGACCTACACCAACCGTGCAGCGGGGGAGTTGCGTTTGCGTCTTCGGCAACTGGGCGTGCCGGGCGTATCGGTTAAGACCTTTCACGCGGCCGCGCTGGCTCAACTTCAGTACTTTTGGCCCCAATATGCGGGAGTGCCCGCACCGACCGTCATCGAGTCAAAAGCCAAACTGATCGCCAAGGTGGCCGAACCACTCAAGATTTCGTTTGACCCCGCCTCGGTGCGCGACATCGCAGCCGAAATCGAGTGGCGTAAGTATTCGATGTTGTCGCTGGAGCAATACGCAGAGGTCGTTCAATCGCGCCCCACCGTTGCAGGACTCAGCACCGAGAAGAACCTCGAACTCCAGGCCGCATACGAAGACGCCAAGGCTCGGGCGAATCGTCTCGATTGGGAAGACGTGCTCATCCTCGCTCTGGGACTTCTGAGAGCAGAGCCTCGCGCGTTGGCCCACGTTCGTACTCAGTACCGGTTTTTCACCGTCGATGAATACCAAGACATTTCGCCCCTGCAGCACGCTCTCTTGGACGAGTGGATGGGTGATCACGACGATTTGTGCGTTGTCGGAGACCCTAATCAGACCATCTACAGCTTCACAGGTGCAACGAGCGCGTTTCTAGCTGGGTTCTCTGAGCGATTCGACGGGGCGACGGTTGTGCAATTAACGCGCAACTATCGCTCGACCCAGGAGATCGTGGCTTTTGCCAATAGGTTGACGCAAAGTGTCTCGTCGCTGCACCCCCTCGAATCTCAAAACGCAAAGGGTTTGACCCCATTGATCCGCAAATCGGCGACGGTTGCCGACGAGGCGGCTTCGATTGCCAACTCAATCTCTGACAAGTTGGCCCAAGGAGCCGAGGCTCAAACCATTGCCGTTCTTTATCGAGTGAATTCTCAATCCGAGCCGATTGAAAACGCTTTGACCAAACTCGGAATCGAATACCAGGTGCGTGGCGGCGAACGCTTCTTCGGGCGCAAAGATGTGCAACAGGCGGTTCAGGCCATCCGCGTCGAAGCGATATCAAACAATGACAAGCCCGTATACCAGGCTGTCTCCGACATTCTGCGTTCGCTCGGTTGGCAATCACAAGAGCCCGACGATAAGGGAGCCGCTCTCGATAAATGGCAGGCGCTTTCGGCGCTGCTGCAAATCGTGGATGAGGTTCCCGAAGCTAGCACCCTGAGTGACTTTGCCAAGGAGCTAGAGGAACGCCAACGGTCACAGCACGAACCACAGCGCTCGGCCGTAACTTTGGCAACCATTCACGCGGCGAAGGGTCTCGAATGGGATCACGTTTATCTGGCAGGAGCGTCGGAGGGTTATCTTCCAATCAGCTATGCCAAAACCTCTGCCGAAATCGCCGAGGAACGTCGTCTTCTCTATGTCGCCGTCACCAGAGCTGGAAAAGAACTAACCATCTCTTGGCCTGAGGCGGAGGCGGTGGGCGGCCGGACTCGCGAGCCATCGAGGTTTCTCTCTTCGCTCGTCAAATAGCAATCGATGGCGGCCGAAGCTTGGCCCATCGCGTCATTTCTTGCAGCCACAGTCGGGGTGCCAGCCCCAACTCTCGTTAAAAATCATGCCCGATCGGTGATCGAGCAGGTTCGACTCGAAGGCGTTCGGTGCCAAACCGTCGAGAAATCGAAGGGCCTTTTCAAGGGCCAATCCGGCGCAAAGCAAAGCGGTTTGCGAATCATCCAGTCTCTCTTTGCGGCTGCGAAGCTGGCTTGCTAAACCAGCCCAGTTCGAATCCTTGTCTGCGAACTTTATATTTCGGCAGTCCAGACATGGTGAAATTGCGGGCACCAATACCGGCGAAACCCTGCTGGTTTCGATCCCGAGTTCGATGACGAGACTTACCTGCGTCGTTTGAGCATGAAAAAGGTCGAGTAGGTCGGCTTGTGATAGCGGATGGTGCGCTGAAGCGATCAGCAAGTCATCCGAGTTTTTGGTTCGGCTGAAGGTAACTTGCGCTGGTTGCACCGTCCGACCAATCAGCGCGGCCAGGGCCTGGCTCTTGGGTATGCCGAGAAATGAACGATCAAACCCGAGGGATCCCGTGTCGGCAATCGAAACTGGCGTGCTGTCTAGGCAGGTGAGGTTGCCTATTCCGCTCGCTGCTAATCCAAGAGCCAAAGCCAAGGTGACTCGGTCGAGGTTAGCCAGCGTGACTCCCCGAATCGAGCGCTTTGCAACCACGGTTTGCCCGTCACGATTGTGCTCGAAACTTGCCCTGATGATTTCGGCAAAGGCTTGTTGTACGAACTCGTCAGTCAAGGCGGGCCCAGTTTGGAGCTCAACTCGCTCTAGTAATGCCGGTCGCAGTCGAGACATTAACTGTTCGGCTCGTGGGCTATCGATGCCGACGGTTTTGCTTAGCGTGTCCAAGGATTTCTCGGGTATGCCTCGGAACAACAGGTTGATTAATCGCTCTTCGTCGGCGCGCACATTGGTAATCGTGATCGCTTCTCTGCCCATACCGAGCTGGAGTGTGTTCAAATCGCGCCAAAGGGGAAGTCGTGCGGGGTTGATTCTGAGTGCCATGCAGAGGATTTTGGCTCAACGCGGCGACATTCGCGCCGAATAATCCACAACAGTGGTTAGTGAGACGTCGGTTCTGGCAGAAAAACCAAGCCGCGAGCAACCAGCGACTAGTTGCCGTCTAGCAGCTTTCGAATCTCGTCGTCCATGGTCGACGAAGAACCCTGAGCCTTGAGTCGTGCAATCAAAAGTTCGGGGTGATCGATTTCTTCAGAGGTCGGCAGCAGGTCAGGATGAGCCCAAATCTCGTCGCGAACTTCGATGCCGACCGCTGCGGTGACTTGACGCCACATTTCGGCGGCTTCGCGCATGCGTCGAGGCCTAAGCTCTAGTCCCACCAAAGTTCCAAAGGTGAGTTCAGCCGGGCCGGTCGTCGCGCGTCTACGGCGCATCGCTTCAGCGATGGCAGCCGACTTGGGCAACAACTTGGTCGAGTTTTCGGTGACGACCTCAACCCAACCTTCGATTAGTGCGAGCAGTGTCTCAATCGCTGCCAGAGCTCGCTCCTGCTCCTCGGTTCGTTCGGCAATCAAAGCGCCCGACTCAAGAGCTCCGCGCAGTTCTTCTGGATTGTTCAGGTCGATCTGCTCGGCAAGGTCGCGAAGCCCATCCGTGTCGATTGAAATCTCGGATGCATAGGCGGTGACCTGGGCCACTATCGAGTCTCGCAACCAGTTGCGTTGCTTGAACAATCGAGCGAAAGCGAACTCGCGGACAATCAGATATATGTAGGCCTGGTCTTGCTCCACTTCGAGTGAGCGGATTAGCTCGTGCAGGTTTTGAGGCACGAGCGCGGCACGATCGGCAAAAATCGGAAGCCCGACATCTCCGCCGGAAACCACACGGGTCGAAAGTTTGCCAAGCGCTTGCCCGAGTTGCATCGCAAATAGAGCACCGCCAGCTGCCTTCATAAACTGGGATGCGCCACCGCCCATGCCACTGAGTTCCTCGGGAAGGTTCGAGCGCATGGTTTCGGCAAGCGCGGTCGCCATTCGTTGGGCCACGGGTTGAGACAACTGTTGGAAAAGCCCAATTGCGTCAGCAACCCACAGCTCACGAGTCAGCAGTTTCGGCTCGGTAAATAGTTCGCCAACCGTGGTGGCCTCATTAATCCAAAGAGTCGCAATCGAAGCCGCTTCGGCGATGCTGCGCCGAGATTCTTCAGAGATTGCTCGTGATTCCGAACGAGCGATTTGCCTGGCTTGGTCGGTTGCTAGCTGCCAGTTCACCCCGCCGGTGGTTTGTTGTTCGCTTGCCGAAAGCGCTGCCTGCAACTGTCGCTGAAGTTCGGCAACCGCCTCGGGAGTGTTCGGAATGCCGGCAACCTTGGCGAGCTGCTCTGGGTCTAGGCCCGACTGCTTGGCCAGAAAGTCGCGCAAGAACTTGGCGAACTCCTCGGGGTTCAGTTCTTCGTTTGAGTCAAAATCGTTCACGCACACTCCTTGTTTCAAGGCTAAACCGCTGTGCCCATTCGAGTGCTCGATTATCCAGTTGTTCGCCCAAGGCGTTATGCCGACAGGCTTCTTCGGCAACGCCTAGTCCGACCCTCGGCTTAGGCTAAAGATATTCAAATGAGGAGCGGTGACGATGGCTGAAAAACGCAGCATACGCTCGCTCATCAAGCGACTTCTGGTGACCGTGATTCTCGTCGGCTCGGCCGTTTTCGCAATCTCGCCTGCACCCTACGTAATTGAAATGCCGGGCCCGGTCTTCAATGCGCTTGGCTCTTTGGGAGACAAACAAATCGTTACCGTGGTGGGTGCCAAAACCTACGCCACGGATGGTCAGTTCGATGTTCTTACGGTGCAAACTCGAGGAGCCCCCGAAGGCAAGCCGAGTTGGATCGAGGTTCTTCTCGCCATGATGAACTCCGACGTCAAGGTGGTTCCCATGGACGAGGTCTATCCGCCGGGGTCAACGCAGAAACAGCAAGAGCAAGAAACCACTCGAATGATGCTCGACTCTCAGCGCGATGCAATTGCCGTGGCGCTGAAGCACCAGGGCTATAAGTTCGACACCTATGTCTCGGTGGATTCGATTCGCAAGCCGAGCCCGGCAACCTCCAAGCTAAAGGTTGACGATCGAATCACCAAGGTCAACGGTGATCCTGTTTCTTTTTATGAGGACATCACTTCGCGCATCAAGGCCTCCAACGGCAATCCAGTTTCGATCGAAGTTCTTCGAGACGGCAAAACAAAAACCTACGAAATCACGCCGGTCAAGGATGACGACGGAACCTATCGAATCGGCATTTTTGTCGGTTACCGCTACGACTTTCCAATCGACGTGAAGCTCTATCTCGGTGATGTGACCGGCCCGTCGGCCGGGCTCATGTTCTCGCTTAGCATTCTCGACAAGATGACGCCGGGAAGCCTGAACGGCTCCAACCACATCGCCGGAACCGGCACCATCTCGCCGACGGGTGAGGTCGGTGCGATTGGCGGAATTCAACTCAAGATGATTGCCGCTAAGCAGGCGGGTGCTCAATATTTCTTGGCTCCCAAGAGCAACTGCGATGAAGTTGTCGGTCATGTTCCTTCGGGGCTCGTGGTTCACGCGGTAGACACTTTCGAAGACGCGCTAGCGTTCTTGTCCGACCTCGAACAGGGCCTCCCAGTAAGTCCGGCTTTGAACTGTCCAGTGAAATAAAACCGCAACAAAAGAGACTTAAACAGCAAACACCTATCTAGGAGATCGATGTCAACCACGACCAAAACCAACCGACCACTTTCACCCGCGAGAATCGCGACGTTGATTGTCGTGTTGATTGCAGTCGCCCTTGTTTCAAGCGCTGGCTTCTATACCGACGTTCTATGGTTTGAGCAGATTGGCTACTCAAGCGTGCTCTTCACTCAACTCTGGGCGCGAGTGGCCATGTTTGCCGTCGGTGCCCTAACCATGGGTGGCTTGGTCGGCATCTCTATCTGGTTGGCTTTCCGCGGCCGTCCAGTCTACGCATCTGGAGCGGCCAATGACCCGTTCGGTCAGCTTCGCGCCACGATCAATCAGTTGCGCAAAGCGATCTTGATTGGTGCGCCGGTGGTTCTCGGCGTTTTGGCTGGCGTCGCGTCGTCCAGTCGCTGGGACGAAGCACTCCTGTTCCTAAACGGTGTTCCTACTCCCGAACAAGACGCCCAGTTCAAGCTCGACGTGTCGTTCTATCTCTTCGAGCTTCCGTTCTTGCAGACGGCTGTCGGATTCCTCGGAACCGTAATCTTCATTTCGGCGGTTGCAGCTGCCCTCGTTCACCTATTTACCGGCGGTCTTCGTTTCAATGGACGGTCGGCCTCGATGTCGAAGGCAGCGAGAATCCAACTGGGCGTTTCGGCTGCTCTAGTTCTTGCCTCGCAGGGCGCGAGCATGTGGCTCGACCAGTACTCAACCTTGACTAGCCCGGCGGGGCTCTATACCGGAGCCACCTACGCCGACGTAAACGCCACCATCCCCGGTTTGCAAATCATGGCAGGAATTGCCGCGCTGGTCGCGCTGCTCTTTCTGATCGCAGCATTTTTCGGTCGTTGGCGTCTGCCTATTCTCGGCACGGGAATCCTGGTGGTTTCGTCGCTGGTGCTCGGCAACCTTTACCCTTGGGCGGTTCAGAACTTCCAGGTTGGTCCGAATGAACGAACTCTTGAAGCGCCATACATTCAACGCAACATCGAGGCGACCATCGAGGCATATGGCCTGTCAGACATCGAGACCATCCAATACGATGCCAAGACCACTGCTAGCGCCGGAGCGCTGCGCAAAGATGCTGACACTACGGCAAACATCCGCATCATCGACCCTTATCTGGTCTCCCCGTCGTTCCGTCAGCTCGAGCAGATCAAGCAGTACTACGGTTTCTCGAACCACCTCGATGTGAGCCGCTACAACATCGACGGCAAGGTGCAAGACACAGTTCTGGCCGTGCGCGAGCTCAACCAGAGCGGACTTGGCGACTCTCAATCTTGGTATAACAACGTCATCGTTTATACCCACGGATACGGACTCGTCGCAGCTTATGGAAACCAAGGTTCGACCGATGGGCAGCCTGTGTTTTTGCAAGCGAGCATCCCCTCCGAAGGAAAACTTGGAGAGTTTGAACCGCGAATCTATTTCGGCGAAAACTCACCGATCTATTCGATTGTCGGTGCACCAAAGGGAGCCGCACCTCGCGAGCTCGATTACCCGGGTGGTGCCGATGGCGCTGACCAGACCTACACCGCTTTCACAGGGAACGGCGGTCCGAAACTCGACAACATCGTCAAGCGTCTTTCTTATGCGTTGAAGTTCCAAAGTGAGCAGATCTTGCTTTCGGATGCCATTAACGACGATTCGCAAATCCTCTATGACCGCAACCCGATCGACCGCGTCAAGGCGGTAGCCCCATACCTAACCATCGACTCCGATACCTATCCGGCAGTTGTCGACGGCAAGGTCGTCTGGGTGGTTGATGGCTACACCACCTCGAGCCAATACCCATACTCGAGGGCCGAGTCGTTCGACGACAGCATCCTGGATTCATCAGGGGAATCTTCGTTTGGCAACGGAAACATCAACTACATCCGAAACTCCGTGAAGGCTACCGTAGATGCCTATGACGGAAGCATCAAGCTCTATGCCTGGGATGCTGAAGATCCGATCTTGGCCACCTGGCAAAAGATCTTCCCAAACACCCTGCTTCCGATTTCGGAGATGTCGGGAGCGTTGATGAGCCAGGTTCGATACCCGGCCGACATGTTCAAGGTTCAGCGCACCATCCTCGGTCAATATCACGTGAAGGAAGCGGGAGCTTTCTATTCGCAGCAGGATGCTTGGATGACTCCAAACGATCCGGTCAGCACGACCGGATTGCAGCAGCCTCCTTACTACCTAACGATGAAAGCGCCGGGAGCTAAAGAACCTGCGTATTCGCTCTACAGCACCTTCATTCCGAGGTCGACAGGCGAATCGAGTAGAAACGTTCTCACCGGCTACCTGGTGGTGAACTCCGATGCTGGTTCACAAGCCGGCAAGGTTTCTAGCAACTACGGAAAGTTCAAGCTGCTTGCTCTGCCGAGAACAACCATCGTGCCAGGCCCAGGTCAGGTGCAGAACAGCTTCTCGGTCGATCCTGAGGTTTCTCGACTTCTGAACCTTCTGCGCCAAGGCTCGACGAAGGTTTTGAATGGAAACCTGCTCACACTGCCGGTTGGTGGTGGACTTCTCTATGTTCAACCTGTTTACATTCAGTCGACTGGTGAAACTTCATTCCCACTTCTGAAGAAGATTCTCGTGGCCTTCGGAGACCAGATTGCCTTTGAAGACACCCTGGATGGTGCGCTCAACGTGCTCTTTGGTGGCGACTCTGGAGTGGTGACACCGGTTGATCCGGGAACACCCGACCCAGGTTCGTCAGCCAACCCGGCGGTGGCGAAAGCCCTAGCGGCGGCGAAGCAGGCCTTCGCTGACAAGATCGCTGCCATGAAGGCAGGTGACTGGACCGCATACGGTGCCGCGGATGCTGCGCTCAAGGCAGCCCTTGACGCCGCCATCGCTGCCAACAAGTAACGGCACGGGTTTTCTTCGAGTCTGGTTTCGTGCTAGACTTGGGACTTCGCCGCGGGGTGGAGCAGTTCGGTAGCTCGCCGGGCTCATAACCCGGAGGTCGTAGGTTCAAATCCTGCCCCCGCAACCAAAAACAAGGCCCGGTCTCACGACCGGGTTTTTGTCTTAAGGTGACCCTTCGCCGACTGTGGATAAAAGCGTCTTTGAGCTGGTGGAACTCATTAGTCTTGGGCGATGCAATCGAGAAAACTTCGGATCCAGTCGGCATCGAGCATTCTGGCCGTTGCTTTTTCTCTGTCATCCTTCATTCAGCCGATGCCTGTTTTCGCTGCGACACAAAGTTGTTCCAGTCACACCGCGAAGGTTCGATCAATCAACTTGAGTTCTCAGGTCAGTGGCGACAACTTTCGTCTTTGCGCCGATTGGATCAAATCGATCACTCAGTCCTCTTCAGCACATCCTTCGAAAACTGCACCAACATCAAGCCCTTCGAATGGTTCTTTAAACGGTTCTCGAAGCCAATCCAACCTTCGCTCGATTCCGCTGAATCGAAGCGTGATTGCAACGGCGAACCGACCGAACATTCTGCTTTTTCCGGCGAATCAAGTTGCCCCGGATACCAGTGTGCTGCTTTACTCTGACGCCACTAGACACTCGGTGCTTCGCAAGCTACTGGGTTTTGACACACTGATTCGTTTCACGCCGATTGCTTATCGTTGGACCACGGGCGACGGGTTCTCTTCCAACCGTTCTAGAGTTCGACACATGTTTCAGAGACTTGGAACAAGCACGGTTCGCTTGAGCGTTGTCTTTGCCATCGAGGTGAGGTTGGTCTCGAGTTCCAAATGGATCAAGACCCCGCTTCAAATCAAAAAGGTTGCCGATCCGACAAGCGTGCGAGTGGGGGAGCGCAGGGTAATTCAGGGCATACCCGTGTTCGTGATTCGCAACTGTTTTAGTCGGCCAAACGCCGTCGGTTGCTTGACTCCGGCTCCTTAATTTTTTCTCAGGTTCTTTTCATAAACTATTCAGGTTGGCGTGCGAAGGTTTTCGCAACGCAACACTGAAAGGCGCAAAGTTGAGCGAGAACACGAACCAACCAAATCCAGAAACTCAGATTAATCGTCAGTTCTTTTTCGAAAACCAGCCCCAGTATTCAGCACCCAAAGGTGCACCCGAACGGCCAAAGAAGCAGAGAAAATCACTGACCCTGTATGCGGCCTTGGCGGCCGGTGCAATCGTGGGTGGCGCTGTCGGCGGCGGCGTGGCAGTCGGAATCTACGCTCTGTCAACCTCACAGGCTCCCGTAATTGTGAACAACACCGATTCGGTCACCTGGGTGACCGGAGTGGCGGCCAAAGCGCTTCCTTCGGTTGTGACCATCTCGGTCGATTCAGCCTCGACAGGTGGCTCGGGTTCCGGGGTATTTCTGACCAAGTCGGGCTACATTCTCACCAACACCCACGTTGTAACTCTTGAAGGCGCGACCAATAGCGCCAGCATCCAAGTTCGCACCACCGACGGCCACATCTACAACGCAAGTCTTGTGGGCACCGATCCGACAAACGACCTCGCTGTCATCAAGGTGAATGCCCCCGTGGAGTTCACGCCGATCGAATGGGCTGACTCGACCGCCATCAACGTTGGCGACCCGGTTGTCGCCCTCGGTGCGCCTCTCGGGCTAACCTCGAGCGTCACTTCGGGTGTGGTCTCAGCTCTTGACCGCACCATCCAAGTGGCAGATTCAACGCCTGGTCAGGATGGCGGCTCGAGTCTGCAGTGGTGGAACGGTACCGGTAGCGCGCCTGTCAACCTCCGCGTGATTCAAACCGATGCCGCCATCAATCCCGGAAACTCCGGAGGTGCGTTGGTGAACGACAAGGGTCAACTAATTGGCATCAACGTGGCGATTGCCACCGCGGGTTCTGGCACCGCAGCGTCGGGAAATATCGGAGTGGGGTTTGCTATCCCGTCGAACATCGCCAAGCGCATCGGTGACGAGATCATCAAAACCGGCAAGGCAAGTCATGCGCTGCTCGGTGCCCTGGTGAGTGATTACTCCGCAGCCGGACAGGGCAAGGGGTT
>JBEEJJ010000023.1:0-18510 GCA_041169265.1 Actinomycetota bacterium | reverse complement strand
CCGGGTGACCACGAGCGCTATTCGCACTATGTGCGCAGAGAGAAAATCATCGAGTCTGCCGTGCTCGGAACACCTGTGGTTGCTCTGTGCGGCAAGGTTTGGGTGCCAGGTCGTGACCCAGAGAAGTTTCCGATTTGCCCCACTTGCAAAGACATTTACAACGGATTGAGGCCAGAAGACCCTGACTCGTCTAGCGGCGACTCGAACTAAACGAATTCGGTCGGACTGGTTGGTCGGCGGCGGTTTAAACGAACTCGGTCGGGATAGCGGCTTCGCCGCGAACCAAACGGAGACCGTTTAACGGTAGCGAGCTCATGACCTCGCGGTGGTGTTCGCGAGCCGTTTTTGTTCCAGCAGCTCCAAGATGAGACTGGTCGGTCTCCCCGCCGACAATCAGCGGCACCAAGAGTTCGCGGTCATTCTCGGTAACGTCGGCCAGGTGTCCAGCCGCCAAAATCTCGGCCGTTGCGATGCCCTTCGAATCATGTCTGCGCATCGCGTGTTTGCGGCCACCTACGTTGGTCTTGTGCACCGAGCGTTTAGCAACGCTGACCCACTGGCCACCCTCGTCCTCGAAGGCGACCATCTTGTAGACGAACCCGGCGGTCGGCACACCCGAGCCGGTGACCACCGAGGTGCCCACGCCGTAGTTATCTACCGGGGCTGCCGCCAGGGCCGCAATCGAATATTCGTTGAGGTCGTTGGTGACGGTGATCTTGGTGTTGTGTGCACCGAGCGAATCAAGCAGCGCTCGGACTCGAGTGACCTCGACTCCCAAGTCGCCCGAGTCGATGCGCACGGCGCCCAACTCGGGGCCGGCGATTGACACCGCGAGCCGCACCGCGTTGTCGGTGTCATAGGTGTCGACCAAGAGTGTCGTGCCAGGGCCAAAGGTTTCGACCTGGGCCCGAAAGGCCTGTTCCTCGGTGTCGTGCAAAAGCGTGAATGCGTGCGCGGCGGTTCCCATGGTGGGGATGCCCCACGAACGACCAGCCTCTAGGTTCGATGTTGCGTCAAACCCGGCGATGTAGGCGGCTCTCGCGGCTGCTACCGCGGCAATCTCGTTGGTGCGTCGTCCGCCCATTTCGGCCAAAAAGCGTCCGCCGGCAACGCCGACCATTCGAGACGCGGCACTAGCCACGGCGGAGTCGAAGTTCATCACGCTCAAGATCAGGGTCTCGAGCACCACGGCCTGCTCGAATGTCGCTTCGACGGTCAGAACGGGGGAGTACGAAAAGAACAGGTCACCTTCGCGGTAGCCCCAAATGTTGCCTTCGAAGCGGTAGTTCGCCAACCAATCGATGGTGGCTGTGTCGACGACCTTGTTCGATCGCAAAAAGTCGAGTTCTTCATCCTCGAATCTGAAGTCACGGATGCGCTCGAGAAGTCGCCCGGTGCCGGCAACCACTCCGTATCGACGCCCACCGGGGAGCGATCGGCAGAACACCTCGAACACTGCCGGACGGTCGGCCTTGCCCGAATGCCGAGCGGCCTGGAGCATGGTCAGCTCGTAGCGGTCGGTGAGCAGGGCGGATGAAGTCAACACGCGTTCAAGCCTAGTGATAAGGCGTGACGCAGACCACGGCGAATAGACTTGACCCCGTGAATGACGCACCGATCGGAATCTTCGACTCTGGCGTGGGTGGCCTGACGGTTGCCCGTGCGATCATCGACCAACTTCCCGGCGAGAGCATCCTTTATGTCGGCGACACCGCGAACACACCCTATGGCCCAAAGAGCATTTCCGAGGTGCGCGAGCTCGCCCTAAGCGTGATGGATCGCCTGGTCGATGAAGGCGTGAAGGTGCTGGTCATCGCCTGCAACTCGGCATCGGCTGCAGTGCTCAGGGATGCGCGAGAGCGCTATACCGAGGGTCGCGGCATCCCCGTGGTCGAAGTGATTCAACCGGCAGTTCGACGGGCCGTTGCATCCACACGCAATCGCAAAATCGGTGTGATCGGCACGAACGCGACTATTACCTCGCGCGCTTATGACGACGCATTCGCTGCCGCGGTAAACCTTGAAATCGTCAGCCAGGCCTGCCCCAAATTCGTCGACTTTGTTGAGCGCGGGGTAACCTCGGGTCCCGCGCTGATGGCGGTTGCCGAGGAATACCTTGCCCCGCTCAAAGCAGCCGGTGTCGACACCCTGGTGCTCGGATGCACTCACTACCCGTTGCTCACCGGTGCTCTGTCCTACGTGATGGGTGACGACGTGACCTTGGTTTCTTCGGCTGAAGAAACCGCGAAAGACCTTTACAAGACGCTGGTAGCGCACGACCTGTTGCACTCGGGAGACACCCCGCCCACCTACCGATTTACCGCAACCGGCGATGCCGCTGCGTTCCAAAAGTTGGCCAGACGATTCCTCGGTCCAGAGGTCGGCACGGTCGAGAAGCTCAGCTAGAGAGGCAGTCACATGACCCGAGTCGATTCGAGAGCAAACGATGAGTTGCGCGAAGTAAAGATTGAGCGCAACTGGAGCGAGCATCCCGAGGGCTCGGTCTTGATTCACTTCGGGCGCACTCGAGTGTTGTGCACCGCATCCTTCACTCCCGGAGTGCCCCGCTGGAAGACCGGTTCGGGAGAGGGCTGGGTTACCGCCGAATATGCGATGCTTCCGCGTGCAACTCACGACCGCAGCGACCGCGAGTCAATCAAAGGCAAGGTCGGCGGACGCACGCACGAAATTTCAAGACTGATCGGGCGCAGCCTGCGTGCCGTGGTCGACGTCAAAGCGCTTGGTGAGAACACGATCGTCATCGACTGTGATGTTCTTCAAGCCGACGGCGGCACTCGAACCGCCGCTATCACCGGAGCTTATGTAGCGCTCGCGGATGCCATCGAATGGGCTAAGAGCAAGAAGCATGTTCCGGCTTCGGCCAAGGTTCTTCGAGACACCGTTGCCGCAATCTCTGTAGGAATCATCGACGGCGAACCGATGCTCGATCTCGCTTACACCGAGGATGTTCGAGCCGAAACCGACATGAATGTAGTCGTGACGGGCTCTGGAAAGTTTATCGAGGTGCAGGGAACCGCCGAGGGTGAAGCGTTCGATCGCGACGAGCTCAACCGCCTGCTCGATCTTGCTCTGGGTGGCACGGCTACATTGGCCAAACTTCAGTCGACTGCTCTGGCTGGCTAGCCATGAAGCTGGTTCTCGCTACCCACAATCAGGGCAAACTTGCCGAAATGCGGGCGATTTTAGAACCCGCCGTGCCAGGTCTTGAGCTGGTTTCTTACGATGGTCCCGAGCCGATTGAGAACGGCACGACATTTCTCGAGAACGCGCTGATCAAGGCCAGAGCCGCGCACATTCACACTGGACTTCCGGCAATCGCCGATGACTCGGGTGTCGCCGTCGAAATCCTGGGTGGTTCGCCAGGTATCTTCACTGCGATTTGGGCTGGAGGGCGTGACAACGCCGAGAATCGTCAGCTGTTGCTCAGGCAACTAGTCGACATTCGCGACGAGCACCGAGCGGCTGCCTTTATTTGCACCATCGCCATGGTCACCGACGACGGCGAAGTTAGTTTCACGGGCAACTGGCCAGGTGTGATTGCCCGCGAAGAGCGCGGTGAGCACGGTCACGGATATGACCCGATTTTTGTGCCAGACGGGTTTGAACTAACTGCGGCAGAGCTCGAGCCGGAGCTCAAGAATGCATTCAGTCACAGAGCGCAGGCTCTAGGTCAACTGATCAGTTTTTTGAACGCCGAGCTTTGATGATCTCAAGCAAAATCGGGATGAACGAGAGCACGATGAACGCGAGTGTGACCCACTCGACGTGCTCCTGAACAAACGGGATGCCGCCCAGGAAGTAACCGAGGATGGTCACTCCCGAACCCCAACCGATCACGCCGATGATGTTGAACTTTAGGAACTTTCGATAGTCCATCTTGCCGACTCCGGCCGCTACTGGAACGAAGGTTCTCATGATTGGAACGAAGTGGGCCAGGATGATCGCCTTCGCCCCGTAGCGTTCAAAAAACCTTGAGGTAGCCTCAACGTTCTTGCTCGAAAAAAAGCGCGAGTCGGGGCGATTGAAAACGGCGGGGCCAAGTTTGCGACCGATCCAGTAGCCGGTTTGGTCGCCAAGCCAGGCCGAGGAAGAAAGCAGGAGGCAGCCAAGCCACAGCGGAACGGGTGCGCTGGGGGAGGCCAGAAAAACTCCGATCACAAAGAGAAGTGAGTCACCCGGCAAAAAGAACCCAGCGAGCAGTCCAGTCTCGACATAAACGATCACGCAGGCGACGAAGATGGCCCATCCGCCAAATGTCGCGATGAGTGTGTGCGCCCCTAGCAGGATTCGAACCTGCGCTTTCGCCTCCGGAGAGCGACGCTCTATCCCCTGAGCTATAGGGGCCAGGGTTGGTTTTAGCCTACCAGCGGGTACGCTCTAGGCTTTAGGAAACGCATCCGAGTGAAAGGAACCATGATGGCTCTGCGCCTTGCCGACAAGTGGATTTGGGACTCTTGGTATGCCTTCGACGGCGAGCACTATCACGCGTTCTATCTGCATGCGAGCCGGGCTCTTGGTGACCCGAATCGCCGCCACCGAAATCCCATAGTCGGCCACGCGATAAGCCGAGACCTAAACAACTGGACCGTGGTTCGTGACGCCTTGATCGTCTCGGATTCGCCAGCCTTCGATTCGTGGACCACTTGGACCGGCTCAGTGGTGCGAGCCGACGATGGCAAGTGGTGGATGTTCTATACCGGCACGTCGCGCGAAGATGGGGGAGACATTCAAACCGTCGGAGCCGCAGTGTCAGACGATCTCATGACCTGGAGCAAACTCTCCTCGCAACCGATGGTTTCTGCCGATGAGCGGTGGTATGAAAAGTTCGACAAAACGATTTGGCACGACGAGGCCTGGCGCGATCCTTGGGTCTTCCGTTTTCCCGATGACCCACAAACCTGGCACATGCTCGTCACCGCTCGGGCTAACCACGGTGACCCGAAGACGCGAGGAGTTGTCGGGCACGCCACGTCAACCGACCTGTTCAACTGGGATGTTCAGCCGCCGCTTTCCGAGCCGGGTCAAGGATTCGGCCAGATGGAAGTGTTTCAGTTCGAGGTGGTCGACGGAGTGCCGCTGTTGATCTTCTGCTGCGGATGGCGTGAACTCAGTGCTCAACGTTTGGCAGAGTTTGGGCAGCGTGACGCCACCTATTCGTTGCCCGTTTCTGCAGACCTTACTCAACTCGACTTCACGCTGGCCCAGCCGTTTTTGCACCCGATGGCCTATGCCGGCCGCGTCATCCGGGGCTCCGACGGTTGGTACTTCATCGGGTTCATCAACGAAGTGGACGGCGCTTTTGTAGGGGAGTTGTCAGACGCCATCCCGGTCACGGGCGACCCTAAGCTCGGTCTAGTTTTACGAAACTAACTGCGGTCTAATGTAACGACCGGATTACGAGTTACAACCGCGGTTGATAACGAAATGGATACGCTTGCAGTATTCGCTTTGAAACGAAATGATAACGAAGCCCTAAATCTCGGGGTTATCGCCCAGATGCCAGAAATCTAGGGGCTTTCGAGTGCTCGGTGCAAAACTGCAAGCGTTTACAACTTTTCGGTAACATTCGCGATTTTTAGTGTGTGGTGACGTCATCTAGCCCCTAGATTTCATTTCAGACGGCTTTGCAAGAGCTCTGCCGTTTTCTTAGGAAAGGAAACCCAATGAAGAAGGTTTTGCGCGTTACCGCTGCTGTCGCAGTTGCATCGCTAACAACCCTCGGAATGGCTGCCTGTGCTCCATCGACCCCTGCCGGTGACGGCAAGGTATCCATCTTCGGTGGATACGGTGAGGCTGACGCAGCTGCATTCCAGAAGTCGCTGACTGAGTTCGGTGACGCAAACGGCATCGAGATCACCTTCACTTCGCTTGCATCGTTCGACAAGGACATCAAGGTGAAGATCGAAGCTGGTCAGGAGCCAGACATCGCACTCTGGCCACAGCCAGGTGGTCTGAAGGACCTCGCTGACAACCTAGTTCCTCTGAAGGACGTTTACGACGTCACCAAGTCGACCAGCACCTTGGTTCCAGGTTGGGACCAGCTTGCAGTTGTTGACGGAGAGCTCTACGGTCTGCCAGTTTCGGCCAACATGAAGACCCTCGTGTTCTACAACCCAGCAGCATTCGCAGCCCACGGCTACGCAGTGCCAACCACCGATGCAGAACTGAGCGCTCTTGAGGCTCAGATCAAGGCTGACGGAACTGGTTACCCATGGTGTGCAGGTATCGAGTCCGGTGGAGCCACCGGTTGGGCCTTCACCGACTGGATGGAACAGTACGTTCTTGACTACCACGGCTCGGATGTCTACGCACAGTGGATCGCCGGAGACGTTGACTTCGCAAGCCCAGAGGTTGCACAGGCTGCAGCCAAGGTATCTGAGCGTCTGCTTGCAGACGGCCAGGTAAACGGTGGCGGTGCAGGCATGGCTGCTGACTCGTTCGGTAACACTGCTCCTCTATTCGAAGAGGGCGGCAAGGACAAGGGTCAGTGCTTCATGCTCCGTCAGGGTTCGTTCATCACTGGCTTCTTCCCTGATGCAATCAAGGCAGAGCTAGCCGCTGAGGACTACACCCACGCAGACGTATTCCCACTGCCTGCTCCAGAAGGTGCTAACGCCGGTGTTATCGGTGGTGGAGACCTAGGTGCAGTCTTCCAGGGTCACGTTGACGCAGATGTCGCCAAGGTTGCTGAGTTCATCTTCAGCGACAAGGTTCTGGACAACATGGTCTCGAACGGCGCTATCTCGCCTCACAAGACCTTCGACCCAGCTAAGTACCCAAACGCTCTGAACAAGAAGATCGGTGAAGCAATGGCTGCAGCTGCAGTATTCGGCTTCGACGGCTCTGACCAGATGCCTTCTGAGGTAAACGCTGAGTTCTGGGCTGCTGGCACCGACTACGTTGCCGGACGTATCACCTGGGATGAAGCTGCTGCGCGAATCGACGCAAAGTACTAAACCCAACTGATACTCAGTAATGAGTCTCAACTGAAGGCTGCTGCCGAGGACCTCGGTCCTCGGCAGCAGACTTCTGAGGCCACTTGTATAGTGGCGCTAAGCAACATGTTTCAAAGCATCACCCCGAACTAGGAGCTCAAAATGGACCCACTGCTAAGTGATGTGCTCTTCGGCATTCTCGCCGTCATCCTGGGTACCGCAGCGACCCTCGGTCTCTACTGGCTGCTCGACCGTCTGGTCCACCTCTTTCCAAACAAGACCCAAGAGCGAATCAAGTCGCTGGGCTTTTTGATCCCGGCAGCTACTCTGCTGATCCTCGTTCTGGTTCTTCCGCTCGTGAACACCATCGTCTGGTCGTTCATGGATGACAAAGTTAAAACCTTCGTTGGTCTCGACAACTATGTCGCGCTCTTTACCTCGCCGGATTTCTTGAACATCCTGCTCAACAACCTCCTCTGGGTGCTCATCGTGCCTGCCGTGACCGTTGCCCTCGGTGTGTTGTTTGCAAACCTAGGAAACCAGGTTGGCCCCACCCGCGAAAAAATCTTCAAGTCACTCATCTTTATGCCGATGACCATCAGCTTTGTTTCGGCATCGACAATCTGGGGCTACCTCTATGTGAACCCGGCCGCCGGTCGCCCAAAAATTGGTCTTCTAAGTGCGGTTGTCGAGTTCTTTGGAGGCACACCACTCAATTGGATGCAGATTGACACCGGTCGCCTCAACACCTTCTTGCTCATGGCGGTGATCGTCTGGCTTCAGGTGGGTTATTCGATGGTGATCATTTCGGCGGGCATCAAGGCCGTTCCAGAAGAAACCATCGAAGCGGCTCGCATCGACGGCGCGAACGGATTCCAGGTGTTCTTCCGCATCATCGTTCCCCAGATCTCGGCCACAATCATGTCGGTGTTTGTCACGGTGCTGATTTTGGTAATGAAGGTGTTCGACATCGTGCTCGCCATGACCGGAGGAAACTTCAACACCAACGTGCTGGCCTTCGAATACTACAAACAGTTCTTCGTTGATTCGAACCTAGGCCCTGCATCCGCGGTGGTAACCATTCTTTTGATTCTGATCGCACCGCTCATGTGGCTTCAGATCAGAACCGTTCGCCACCAGGAGAGCCTCCGATGAAAAACGTGTTGAACAAACTTGCAAAACTCAAGCTCGGTAGCACCCTTGCTTTGCTTTTCTTGACCGGTATTTGGTCGATTCCGACCGTAGGCCTGCTAATCACCTCGTTCCGTCGTCGCGACATCGCCGAAGTCTCGCCTTGGTGGGATGCGATTTTCAACCCACTTGAACAGGCTTGGTCGATTGACGCCTACTCAAACTCTCTTTCGAGCGGTGGAATGTTCAACTCGCTGGTGAACACCCTGGTGGTCACCATCCCATCGGTTATTTTGCCTCTGTTGGTCGCAGCGAATGCGGCATTCGCTTTCACGTTCATCGAGTTCAAGGGCCGTGAGATCTACTTCGCAATCATCGTCGGTCTCATGATCATTCCGCTACAGTCGGCCCTCATTCCGGTTCTGCGTGCAATGGTGGCATTCCAAAAGGCGACCCACATTCAGCTCACGGGTAACTTCCCGAGTGCCTGGATCATTCACTGTGCTTTTGCTCTTCCGCTGGCGATTTACATTTTGCGCAACTACATGTTGTCGCTTCCATCGTCGCTGATCGAAGCTGCTCGCGTTGACGGTGCAACCTGGTACCAGATCTTCTGGCGCTTGGTCATGCCGATGTCGGTGCCGGCTCTGGCTTCGTTCGCTATCTTCCAGTTCCTCTGGGTGTGGAACGACTACCTAATCGCCTTCATCTTCGTTGGCGAACAGAAGTCGGTCATGACCTACCGACTGCTTAGAATGCTCGGTCAGTACGGTGAAGGATGGCAAGACGTAGCCGCCGGCTCGTTCATCTCGCTGTTGTTGCCACTGATCATCTTCTTCTCGCTCCAGCGCTACTTTGTGCGAGGTCTAACCGCTGGTGCTGTCAAATAGTTGATTCGCAAATGATGTGGCGGTGCCTTGACGGGTGCCGCCACATTATTTTTTCGGGTTGATGCTGCCCGAGAAGGTAGAATTTCATTCATTGACGGATGCGGTCGCCGAAGATCCCCGTTTCACTACCGTTAGGGCCCAACTTGACTCCAACCGAGCTTTCGGCTGCAATCGTGCGCATCCTCGCCGAATTGCAAGATGCTGGTGCGCTCGGCGCTGGAGAGCTGCCGGCCGAGGTCGTAATCGAACGCCCCAAAAACCGTGAACACGGGGACTGGGCAACCAACGTCGCCATGCAGCAGGCCGGCAAGTTCGGCATGAACCCGAGAAACTTTGCCGAGCTGGTGTGCGCACAGTTGGTGGCACTTGAGCAGGTCGACAAGGCCGAGGTGGCTGGTCCGGGCTTTATCAACATCAGTCTTTCTGCCGACGCCGCCGGTGCGATCGCCAAGCAAATCGTCGAGTCAGGTTCAGCCTTCGGTCGAGGTATTTCGATGGTCGGCATCAAACTAAATCTCGAGTTCGTTTCGGCAAATCCGACCGGGCCGATTCACATTGGCGGCACCCGTTGGGCTGCCGTTGGAGACAGCCTGGCTCGCATCCTCGAAGCCGAGGGAGCAGCGGTTACTCGCGAGTACTACTTCAACGATCACGGGGCTCAAATCGATCGTTTTGCTCGCAGCCTGCTCGCAAGTGCACGCAAACAGCCAGCTCCCGAAGATGGCTATGCCGGCGCATACATCGATCAGATCGCGCAGCAGGTGCTCGATGGAACAGCCGAAGAACTTTTAGCCCTTCCCGAGGACGAAGCGCAGGAGGCCTTCCGCAGTGCGGGTGTCGACCTGATGTTCGCCGAAATTCGTCAGTCGCTTCACGACTTCGGTGTCGACTTCGACGTCTATTTTCACGAGAACTCGCTCTATGAGTCGGGTGCCGTGGCTCGTGCCATCGCGCGACTGCGTGAGCTCGGCCACATCTTTGAGGCCGAAGGTGCCACCTGGTTGCGCTCGAGCGAGTTCGGTGATGACCGCGACCGAGTGATCATCAAGAGTGACGGTGAGGCGGCCTACATCGCTGGCGACCTCGCCTACTACCTAGACAAGCGCGGTCGTGGCTTCGACCGGTGCATCTACATGCTCGGTGCCGACCACCACGGTTACGTACCGAGGATGATGGCGATGTGTGCCGCGTTTGGAGACACACCTGGCGTCGAACTCGAGATCATGATTGGCCAGCTAGTAAACCTCGTGCGCGACGGTGAGCCGGTCAGAATGTCAAAGCGTGCCGGCACCGTGGTCACCATGGAAGACCTCGTTGACATCGTCGGCGTGGATGCGGCGCGCTACGCGCTCGTCCGCTCTTCTATCAACTCGCAACTGGACATCGACCTCGCTCAGCTCGAAAAGAAGACCAACGACAACCCGGTGTTCTATGTGCAGTATGCGCATGCTCGCACCGCTCAGGTCGCGGCCAACGCCGCATCCTTGGGAGTCGATCGAAGTGAGTTCGAGCCATCGCTGCTCACCCATGAAAGCGAAGAAGAGCTGTTGGCAAAGCTGATCGAACTGCCTCGCGTCGTGGCAACGGCAGCCGAGTTCCGTGAACCACACCGCGTAGCCCGTTATCTCGAAGAGGTCGCTGGCGCTTATCACCGCTGGTATGACAACTGCCGTGTCGCTCCGCTCAGCGGCCAGCCTGCCGAGACCATTCACCGCACGAGACTTTGGCTGAATGATGCCGCCGGCGTGGTGCTTCGCAACGGACTGAACCTGCTCGGTGTCAGCGCCCCGGAGCGGATGTAGCCATGACGACCTTTGCTCCCGAATGGCTAAAGATGCCACACGACCTGAACAAGGTAGAGGCCAATCTTTGGCCGGCAAACTTCATTCGCTCATCCGATGGCGACGTCTCGATTGGTGGGGTAGCGGTAAGCGAGCTAACCGCTCAGTTCGGCACCCCGCTCTATGTGATCGACCAAGCTGACTTTTTTGCTCGTGCGAGGCGGGTGAACCGAGCCTTGTCGGCCGCAGCGGAATCGATCGGCAGCAGAGCCAAGGTTTATTACGCTGGCAAGGCCTTCTTGTGTACCGAGGTAGCCGGCTGGATTGCCGAGTTAGGACTCAACCTCGACGTGGCTTCGGGCGGTGAACTCACAGCAGCGCTAGCTGGAGGAGTTGCACCCGAGCGCATCGGCTTGCACGGCAACAACAAGTCACTTGCCGAAATCGGTCGTGCGGTTGCCGCCGGAGTCGGCGCGATTGTCATCGACAGCGACATCGAACTCGAGCGCATTGCATCCGCTGCACAAGCCCAGGGCAAGGTTCAGTCGGTGCGCATCCGAGTCAACGCCGGAGTGCACGCACACACGCACGAGTTTTTGGCGACCGCTCGTGAAGACCAGAAGTTTGGTGTGGCTCGAGCCGACGTCGCTGCCATGGTTGCGCGCATCCGCTCGGATAAGCACCTCAAGTTTTTGGGTATCCACTCGCACATCGGTTCGCAAATCTTTGAAGCCGACGGATTCGTCGAGGCAGCTCGCCGCCTAATCGCGGTTCACGCCGAACTTAGTGCTGACGGGGAAGTTCCAGAACTCAACCTAGGTGGCGGATTCGGCATCAACTACACCGCCGCCGACAACGCTCCCGAGATCGAAGACATCGCCTTCAAGATTGCGGCGGGAGTCAAGCAAGCCTGTGAAGAACTCGGCGTCGCGGTGCCTACTCTCGCCTTCGAGCCTGGACGATACATCGTCGGTCCAACCGGTGTGACTCTTTATTCTGTTGGTACCATCAAGGATGTCGCGCTCACGGACGACGGCAAAACCAAGGTTCGCAAATACGTGAGCATCGACGGCGGCATGAGCGACAACGCTCGCCCGAGCCTCTACGGGGCTGATTACACCGCTCGATTGGTATCTCGCTCTTCCAACGCTGTGCCAGCCCTGGTGCGCGTTGTTGGCAAGCACTGTGAGAGTGGAGACATCGTCGTTCGCGACGACTATCTTCCTTCCGACGTTGCAAATAACGACGTACTCGCGGTGGCAGCTACCGGTGCTTATTGCCACTCGCTTTCGAGCAACTACAACTTCTTGACCAGGCCTCCGGTTGTGGCGGTGCTCGATGGTCAGGCACGATTGATAGTGCGTGGCGAGACCGAGGCAGACCTTTTCTCGCGCGACGTGAAATACCAAGAGCAGCAAAACAAGACAGCAAGGAACGGCAACGAATGACCGTGATCGAATATCGCCCTCTCAGAATCGCACTCCTCGGTGCGGGTTCGGTTGGCGCACAGGTGGCGCGACTGCTGCTCGAAAACAAGGCCGAACTCGCAGCGCGCGTTGGTGCCGAGCTCGAACTCATCGGGGTTGCCGTGCGTGACCTCGGTGCAAAGCGGTCTGCAGACATCCCAGTCGAACTGCTCACCACCGACGCGAGTTCACTGATCAACAGCGCCGACATCGTTATCGAGGTCATGGGTGGTCTCGAACCAGCCCGAACCTACATCCTGCAGGCCCTGAACTCGGGTTCAGATGTCATCACCGCAAACAAGGCTCTGCTGGCAACTCACGGCACCGAACTTTTCGACACCGCCGAGCAGGTTGGCGCGCAACTCTACTTTGAGGCCGCCGTCGCCGCTGCGATTCCGATCATCAGACCACTGCGAGAATCGCTGGCCGGTGACAAGGTGAACCGGATCATGGGAATCGTCAATGGTTCGACCAACTACATCCTGGACCGTATGGACAGCGCCGGCCTGACTCTTGAAGCCGCGATGGACGAGGCTACCGAGCTCGGTTATCTCGAGGCAGACCCTACTCTCGACGTCGAGGGTTACGATGCGGCACAAAAGATTGCGATTCTCGCGGCACTTGCCTTCCACACCGAAGTGCCATTGGACCACGTTTATCGTGAGGGAATCACCAAGATCACCAAGCAGCAGATGACCGCCGCACGTGAAAACGGCTATGTGATCAAGTTGCTTGCGATAGCCGAGCGAATCAACGCGGACGAGGCGGGGGAGCAGGGCGTCAGTGCTCGCGTTTATCCGGCTCTCGTGCCAAGGGAACACCCGCTTGCCGCCGTTCGCGGCGCTTTCAACGCTGTGTTTGTCGAGGCTGAAGCCGCCGGTTCGCTCATGTTCTATGGCTCCGGCGCAGGTGGCACGCAGACCGCATCCGCTGTTCTAGGTGACTTAGTCTCGGCGGCCAAGCGTCACGTGGCTGGCGGACCAGGTTTGGCCGACTCGGTGCACGCGAATCTTCCGGTTCTCCCAATTGACCGCATCAACACTCGCTACCAGATCACGATTCAGGCGAAAGACCAGCCAGGTGTCTTGGCGCAGATTGCAAACCTTTTTGCGCAGCACGGTGTCTCGGTTGAGACTGTCGAGCAGTCGGTAAACCCTGCCAAGGCAGGAGTGGTGCCTACCGCTAGTCTGATGATTGGAACTCACGAGGCCACCGATGCCTCGCTTTCCGCAGTCGTAACTTCTCTCGCCGCCAGCGACGCCGTCGAGTCAATCACCTCAGTAATCCGAGTGGAAGGGCTCTAATGGCTCACCAGTGGCGCGGCGTGATCCGCGAATATTTTGACCGCCTAGACGTCGATGCATCGACCCCGATCATCACGCTCGGCGAAGGCGGGACTCCGCTCGTGCCTGCCCCGGCACTCGCCAAGCTTGTCGGTGCTGCCGAGGTTTATCTAAAGGTCGAGGGCATGAACCCAACCGGTTCTTTCAAAGACCGCGGCATGACCATGGCGGTTTCGAAGGCGGTAGGCCACGGTGCGAAAGCCGTAATCTGCGCATCCACCGGAAACACCTCGGCTTCGGCCGCCGCATACGCCGCCGCCGCCGGCATCCAGTCGGTTGTTCTGGTGCCAGAAGGAAAGATCGCACTCGGCAAGCTCAGCCAGGCCGTTGCCCACAAGGCTCAGATTCTGCAGGTTCAGGGAAACTTCGACGACTGTCTCGACCTGTCGCGTGGTCTCGCCGACAACTACCCGGTTCACCTGGTCAACTCGGTGAACCCGGATCGTATCGAAGGTCAGAAAACCGCAGCATTTGAGGTCGTCGAACGTCTAGACCGTGCTCCGGACATCCACGTCTTGCCGGTCGGCAACGCTGGAAACTACTCGGCCTACTTCAAGGGTTATCTCGAGGAGTTCAACGCGGGCGTCATCAAACAGGTTCCGAAGATGTGGGGCTTCCAGGCCGACGGTTCGGCCCCATTCGTTTATGGCACGCCGGTGAAGAACCCCGACACGATCGCAACTGCGATTCGCATCGGCAATCCAGCTTCTTATGAACTGGCACTCAGCGCACGCGAATGCTCGCTCGGAATGTTTGGTTCGGTGCTCGACCACGAGATCCTCTGGATGCACCGATTCTTGTCGCAGGAGGTTGGCGTGTTCGTCGAGCCATCGTCGGCAACCGGAGCGGCCGGTCTGCTCAAGCAGGCTCGCGCCGGAGAAGTTCCTGCCGACGCTGTCATCGTCGTCACCGTAACCGGCCACGGTTTGAAAGACCCCATGTGGGCCTTGAAGACCGAGTCTGGCGAAGAAATCGTTCCGACCATCGTGCCTAACAACGCGGATGAAGTTGCCGAAAGACTGGGTCTCGCAAAGTGATTCCAATCGGGCGCAAAGTAACGGTCAAGGTTCCGGCCACTTCGGCCAACCTCGGACCTGGCTTTGACACGCTCGGAATGGCTCTCTCGTTCTATGACGAACTCCACGTCGAGGTGGTCACCGCGACGACTCACGTTGAGGTAATGGGTGAGGGAGCTGGCGAAGTGCCGACCGACTCCACCAACCTCGTTGTTCGTTGCATTGAACACACCTTCAAGCGTTTCGACCAGAAGGTGCCGAACCTCAAATTAGTCGCGCACAACAACATTCCGCACAGCCGCGGCATGGGGTCTTCAGGGGCCGCAGTTGTCGCAGGCATCATGGCCGCCAAGGGCTTGCTCGAGGGCATCGTCGAGATTACTTCGCAGCAGCTGCTCGAGCTAGCCACCGAACTCGAGGGTCATCCAGACAACGTCGCTCCGGCTCTGTTCGGCGGTCTGACCATCGCTTGGGAAGACGAGCGCGGCCCGCACCACAAGAAACTTTTCGTGCACCGCGGCGTCTCTCCACTCGAGTTGGTTCCGAACCACAAGATGTCGACATCCCTGGCTCGTTCGCTTCAGCCGGATTCTGTGCCGCACGACGACGCGGTGTTCAACGTTTCTCGCTCCGCGCTCCTGATCGCCGCTTTGACCCAGAGCCCGGAGCTGTTGCTCTCTGCCACCGAAGACCGTCTTCACCAGGACTATCGCGCGGCGGCCATGCCCGAGACCGAGGCTGTGATCCAGTTGATGCGTTCTAAGGGACACGCTGCAGTGGTTTCGGGTGCCGGACCCTCGGTGCTCGTGCTGGCCAGTGACCCGCTCGAGCGCATCGAAGCGGCCAAATTGGCTGCCGAGAATTATCCACAGTGGCGTGCGCTTTTGCTTGCCGTTGACTTTAAAGGTGCTACTGTAGTGGTGCACCAAGATTCAAAAGCAGGAACCGGCGGCAACTAAGCCCCGACTGCGTTTGGTGAAATCCTCGCAAATCATGCGACCTGCGCATACCAGCGCACAAGCGGTGACTACCTCTCAAAACGAAAACGTTCACCGCAGGAAACCTAAGAAAGAGCTATAGACCAAATGGATGAAATCCAAAACGAAACCCAGCCGGTTCGCAAGAGCCGTCGCGTGATCGCAGAGCCGGGTTCAGCACCAATCGAAAGTTCTGCCCCAGCAGGCGAATCGGCATCGAGCGACTCGGCACCACGCCAGCGCCGCAGCCGCGCCGCCTCGGCAGACTCCGCACCAGCCGAATCTTCGGCTCCTGCGGGCGACGCACCAGCCTCCTCCGACAGCGAAGGTGGCGAGCGTCAGAACAACCGAGGTCGCGACCGTCGTCGCGGTGGCAACGGCCGCCAGAACTCCGAAGGTTCGAACGACTCGGCTAGCGAATCCTCGAGCGACTCCGAAGACCGTCAGAACTCGGGCGGCAACGACCGTCGCGAGCGCAACCGTGATCGCGACTTCGACGACGACCGTCGTGGCGGAGGACGCAACCGCAACCGCAACCGTTACCGTGATCGCGACCGTCGTCGCGGTGGAAACGGTGGCGGCAACGACCGCGACGAGATTGAACCAGAAATCTCGCCAGACGACGTTCTAGTTACCGTGGCCGGAATCCTCGACGTTCTCGAGAACTACGCATTCGTGCGCACCACCGGCTACCTGCCAGGACCAAACGACGTTTACGTCTCGCTCGGTCAGGTCAAGAAGTATGGTCTGCGCAAGGGTGACGCCGTGGTTGGTGCCATTCGCCAGCCTCGCGAGGGCGAAGGTCAGGGCCGCCAGAAGTTCAACGCCATCGTGCGCATCGACTCGATCAACGGCCTAACCGTCGAGCAGGCTCACGCTCGTGTCGAGTTCGGCAAGCTGACCCCGCTCTACCCACAGACCCGTCTGCGCCTCGAGACCGAGGCCAACAAGCTATCGACTCGTATCATCGACCTCGTCGCGCCAATCGGTAAGGGTCAGCGTGGTCTGATCGTTTCGCCACCGAAGGCCGGTAAGACTCTCGTGCTTCAGGCAATCGCCAACGCCATCGCCAAAAACAACCCAGAGGTTCACCTCATGGTGGTTTTGGTCGACGAGCGTCCAGAAGAAGTTACCGACATGCAGCGCACCGTCAAGGGTGAGGTAATCGCCTCGACCTTCGACCGCCCTGCCGAAGACCACACCACCGTTGCCGAACTTGCTATCGAGCGCGCCAAGCGCTTGGTCGAGTTAGGCCACGACGTAGTTGTTCTGCTTGACTCGATCACCCGTCTGGGTCGCGCTTACAACCTGAGCGCTCCGGCTTCCGGCCGCATCCTCTCGGGTGGTGTCGACTCGTCGGCTCTCTACCCACCAAAGCGCTTCTTCGGTGCGGCCCGTAACATCGAGGATGGCGGCTCGCTCACCATCCTGGCCACGGCTCTTGTCGAGACCGGTTCGAAGATGGACGAAGTTATCTTCGAAGAGTTCAAGGGAACCGGAAACATGGAGCTTCGACTGTCGCGTTCACTCGCCGACAAGCGAATCTTCCCCGCCGTCGATGTCAACGCATCGGGTACTCGCCGCGAAGAGATGCTCATGGCTCCAGACGAGACCAAGATCATCTGGAAGCTCCGCCGCGCACTTGCCGGACTGGAGCAGCAGCAGGCTCTCGAGCTCGTGCTGAACCGCCTAAAGGAAACCTCGAGCAACGTCGAGTTCCTGATGCAGGTTCAGAAGTCGATGCCGATTCCTTCGGGTTCAGACGGAGAGTAAATGCTTGACTCAGTCCAGCCGCTGCTGGCTGAACACGCAGCTCTCCAAGAGCAACTCTCGGATGCTTCGGTTCACGCCAACCCGGCGCTAGCCAAAAAGCTCAACCGTCGCTACGCCGAACTCAGCGCGATTGTTGCGGCCTACAACTCTGTCAACGAACTGACCGAAGACTTGGCCGCAGCCAAGGAGTTCGCGAAAGAAGACGAGTCGTTCGCCGAAGAGGTTCCAGCAACCGAGGAACGCCTATCCGTCGCCGTTGAAAAACTGCGTCGTCTGCTCATTCCGCGCGACCCAGACGACGGTCGTGACGTGATTATGGAAATCAAGGCCGGCGAAGGTGGTGCCGAATCGGCACTGTTCGCTGCCGACCTTCTTCGCATGTACATCCAATACGCCAACTCGAAGGGTTGGAAGACCGAGATTCTCGACAAAAACGAGAGCGACCTCGGTGGCTACAAGGATGTTCAAATCGCGATCAAGTCGAGCGCGACTGACCCCGCAGATGGCGTTTGGGCTCATCTGAAGTATGAAGGTGGCGTTCACCGCGTGCAGCGTGTTCCAGTCACCGAAACTCAGGGCCGCATTCACACCTCGGCCGCTGGCGTGCTCGTCTTTCCAGAGGTCGATGCCCCAGAAGAAGTCGAGATCAGCCAGAACGACCTTCGCATCGATGTTTATCGTTCGTCCGGCCCCGGTGGTCAGTCGGTCAACACCACCGACTCGGCCGTTCGCATCACCCACCTTCCAACTGGAATTGTGGTCGCGATGCAGAACGAAAAGTCTCAGCTTCAAAACAAGGAAGCCGCGATGCGCGTTTTGCGTGCCCGCATCCTTGCTGCCCAGCAAGAAGCACTCGAGGCCGAGCTAAGCGCTGCGCGCAAGTCACAGGTGAAGTCGGTCGACCGTTCCGAGCGCATCCGCACCTATAACTTTCCTGAGAACCGCATCGCCGATCACCGCACCGGATACAAGGCTTACAACCTTGACCAGGTGATGGATGGTGCACTCGAGCCTGTGGTTCAGTCGGCAATCCAGACCGATGAAGAAGCCAGACTAGCCGCGCTGAACGAAAAGTAAGCGTGAGCGTCAAGGCTTTCTTGCAAGGTGCCACCGAGCGGTTTGAGGCTGCCGGCATCGAATCTGCCAGCGTTGACGCCGACCTGCTCGTCTGTTTTGT
>JBEEJJ010000022.1:0-14367 GCA_041169265.1 Actinomycetota bacterium | reverse complement strand
CGGCCCGATGCATCGAAAACTCGTGCCATGTGAGCTCCGACCCGTCTCATCGAAGCGAGCGCGTCCTCTAGTTCCATCGACGACGGGAGCGAGATGAGGGTTCTGATCATCTTGCTTGGGAACGCTAGGTCGACCTCGTCCTCGTCGAGCTTAAGAACATCCTTGATGTGTAAGTAGCCCACGAGTTCCGCATCCTCGTCGCGCAATGGGTAGCGGGAAAAGCCGTATTTCACCACGGCCTGTTCCACCTCGCGTGGAGTGACATTTTCGGGGAAAGCCACGAGGCGAGCCAGCGGCACCGTCACATCGATGACCTTCTTTTCGGTGAACTCGAAGGTGTTGCTGAGCGCTCCAGACGCGTCTTGCAAGACACCTTCTCGGGTCGAGTGCTCCACGATGTCTTCGACTTGCTCCAGAGTGAACGCGCTGCTTGCTTCATCGGCAGCTCTAACCCCGAAAATTCGCAACAGGCCATTCGCAATGGCGTTCAACGACACCACGACAGGCTTCAGAATCCAGGCCACGCCGTAAAGCAGTGGCACCAAAACCAGGGCAGCGCGCTCGGGAATCGAGAACGAGATGTTCTTAGGAACCATCTCGCCGATCACGACATGCAAGAACGACACAAGTGCGAGCGTCAGACCGAACGCGACTGCGCTCACACCGGTCTCTCCGAGTCCGAGCGAAGAAAGCGGAATCTCGAGAAGTTGATGCATGGCCGGTTCGGAAATGACCAAAATCAAGAGCGAACAGACCGTGACACCAATTTGCGAGGTGGCAAGCATCAGCGACACGCGTTCCATTGCACGAATTGTGATTTGCGCAGGCTTCGATCCGGCCAGTGCGCGAGGCTCTATCTGGGCGCGGCGAGCGCTGATGACAGCGAATTCTGCGCCAACGAAAAAACCGTTGCCGAGCAAAAGAACGACCAGCCAGAGCAATCCAATCCATGGATTCGCTGTTTCGGTGGCCGGGGTCGAGGCCAAGATTTGGTTGCTAAGCATCGGCGACCTCGGTCGTCTCGGGTGTGAATCTGACTCGATCGATGCGGCGACCATCCATGCGTTCCACGCGGAGAACGCCGTTCTCGATGGTTACCTCGTCTCCTACAACAGGGATGCGCCCCAGTGAGCTCATGAGAAAGCCCGCGACGGTTTCGTAGGCTGCGTTGTCAGGAACTTTGATAGCCATCTCGTGAAGTTCGTCTGGGCGAATCATGCCGGGGAAAAGCACGGACGAGTTAGCACCTCGCGTCACGCCTGTTCGTGCTCGATCGTGTTCGTCGGCGAGTTCGCCAACCAGTTCTTCGACGAGGTCCTCTAGGGTTGCAATGCCCGCCGTGCCGCCGTATTCGTCAATGACGATTGCCATCTGCAACCCCTTGGCGCGCAACTCGACCATCAGAGTCTCGAGCCTCATGGTCTCAGGAACTCGCAACGGTTCGGCCATGATCGCGGTTGCGGGAACGTCCCCTCGCTTTTCACGCGGCACCGATGCCGCCTGTTTCACATGAACGACTCCGATTACATCGTCTGATGAGCCGTCGGTGACCGGAAAACGAGAGTGACCGGTTCGGTTGCAAAGCTCGATGACCTGTTGAGCCGAGGCGGCAGCTTCGATGCTGTGCATACGCGTTCGCGGAGTCATAACATCGGCTGCAGTCAGTTGGCTGAGTGCCAGAGTCTTGGTGAGCAGGGTTGCCGTCGACGCATCCAACGCCCCGAGCATCGCCGAACGTCGAACTAGCGAGGCCAGTTCTTCTGCGGTGCGGCTCGAGCTCAACTCTTCCTTCGGTTCGATGCCGAAGAGGCGAACGATACCGTTGCCCGATGCGTTCAAAACCTTGATCATCCAGCCAAACAGCCAGGTGAAGGCCAGCTGAAACAGCACGACGAACTGATTCACCTTGAGAGGCAAAGTCAGCGCAAGTTTTTTCGGTACGAGCTCACCGATCAGCGTCGCGAAGATTGTCGCGATGAACATGCCTAGGCCAAGAGCTGCACCCGAAGTCACTTCCGCAGACAGACCGAGCCCAGACAAACCTGGTGTCAAAAGAGTCGAAAGCGCTGGCTCAACCAGAAATCCGGTGAGCATCGTGGTGATTGTGATGCCGAGCTGGGCACCGCTTAGGTGCGTCGAAGTTAGTTTTAGGGCACGGATGCTGTTGCTTAGGCCGCGCTCTCCGCGCTCGCGCCTCGCCTCAAGTTCTCGCCTGTCGAGATTGACCAGAGAGAACTCGGATGCAACGAAAAGTCCGGTGCCGATTGTCAAAATCGCACCGAGAGCGAGCATTAGCCACTCATTCATGCGAAATCACGCAGCGATTTTGACTAGAACTATGACCGTCCATACCTTTCAAGCATAACTGGGGGTTTTGAGCGGATAGGCTTATAGAAGCCCAATCGAAATCTAGCTGAAGAGGTGGTTTCTCTGTCAACGAATGACGAGAACACGCAAGACGGTTTTGGCGCAAATCAATGGCTCGTCGAAGAGATGTACGAGCAGTGGACCGCCAACCCTGATTCCGTCGACAAGGAATGGTGGCCGATTCTAGAGCGCTACCACTCGACCCAATCCAGCACGAGCCAAGCCCCGAAGACAGTGAACGAAACCCCTCAAAATTCAGCACCTGCTCCAACTTCAGCCGCCACACCATCGGCCGAAGCGCCCGCAGCAACACCAGCCCCAGCCTCAACTGCCCCAGCGGCGACCACCGAACCGGCAACCCTCGTTGCTAAGACCACCCGCATTGAGCCAAGACCTCAACCGATTCCGGCGCAGGCACCGGCAACCGGAGCGATCGACATAGTCGACGAAGCTGGCGAAGATGTAGTGAACATTCTCAAGGGCATGCCTAAGGCACTGGCCGCCAACATGGATGCGTCACTCTCGGTTCCGACGGCAACCTCGGTTCGCACCATCCCGGCCAAGCTCCTAATCGACAACCGCATCGTGATCAACAGCCACCTCGGACGCACCCGCGGCGGCAAGGTGTCGTTCACCCACATCCTCGGTTTCGCGCTGGTAAGGGCCCTAAAGGAGTTCCCTAGCCAGAACGTGTTCTATGACGAAATCGACGGCAAGCCGGCCGCGGTTAGCCCAGCCAACGTGAACCTAGGTCTCGCTATCGACATCCCGAAGGAAGACGGCACTCGTGCGCTTTTGGTGCCAAACATCAAGCGTGCGCAGCGACTCAACTTCAACGAGTTTTTGGCCGCCTACGAAGACCTGGTCAAGCGTGCCCGCAACAACAAGTTGACTGCGGATGACTTTGCCGGATCGACCATTTCGCTAACCAACCCTGGCGGAATCGGCACCGTCCACTCGGTTCCTCGTCTTATGAAGGGCCAGGGCTGCATCATCGGCGCTGGCGCTCTCGAATACCCTGCAGAGTTCTCGGGTATGCACGAGGAGCATCTCGCCAAGCTAGGCATCAGCAAAACCATCACTCTGACCTCCACCTACGACCACCGCGTCATTCAGGGCGCTGGTTCGGGAGAGTTCCTGAAGAAAGTTCACGAGTTGCTGCTCGGCGAACGCGGTTTCTATGACGAGCTTTTCGCCGATCTCCGCATTCCTTATGAGCCGATTCGCTGGGCTACCGACTTCGATTCAAACGACTCGGATGACCGCTCGAAGGCCGCCCGCGTTCAAGAGCTGATCAATGCCTACCGAGTGCGCGGACACCTCATGGCCGACATCGACCCTCTCGAATACCAGCAGCGCAGCCACCCAGATCTCGACGTGCTCACTCACGGCCTCAGCCTCTGGGACCTCGACCGCACTTTCAAGACCGGCGGATTCGGCGGCAAGCCGAAGGCTCAGTTGCGCGACACCCTCAAGATCTTGCGCGACTCGTACTGCCGCACCGTTGGCGTCGAATACATGCACATTCAAGACCCGGCGCAACGCCAGTGGTTCCAAGACAAGCTTGAGCGCCCATACGAGAAGCCAAGCCGCGAACAGCAGCTGCGCATCCTCGAGAAATTGAATGAAGCCGAAGCGTTTGAGACGTTCCTGCAGACCAAGTTCGTTGGCCAGAAGCGTTTCTCGCTCGAAGGTGGCGAGTCTGCCATCGCTTCGCTAGACGCAATCATCACCGCGGCTGCCCAGAAGGGTCTGCGGGAAGTCAACATCGGCATGGCTCACCGTGGTCGCCTCAACGTTCTCACCAACGTGGCGGGCAAGACCTACGGCCAGGTCTTCAAGGAGTTTGAGGGCAACACCGACGGAAAGTCCGTTCAGGGTTCGGGTGACGTGAAATATCACCTCGGAACCGACAGCAACATCGTTACTCCAGAGGGCAACGAGATTCGCGTGACTCTAGCCGCCAACCCATCGCACCTCGAGGCCGTGAACCCAGTTCTCGAGGGCATCGTTCGCGCCAAGGTTGACTCGGTCAACGGCACACCTAACGACTACTACCCATTCCTGCCGGTTCTGATTCACGGTGACGCGGCTTTCGCAGGCCAGGGCGTGGTGCCAGAGGTTCTTAACATGTCGCAGCTGCGCGGCTACAAGGTTGGCGGAACGATCAACATCGTGATCAACAACCAGGTTGGCTTCACGACTCCACCATCTGAGTCTCGTTCGATGGTTTATTCGACCGACATCGCCAAGGGCATCCAAGCTCCGATCTTCCACGTGAACGGCGACGATCCAGAAGCCGTGGTTCGCGTATCGCAGCTCGCCTTCGAATTCCGCGAGGAGTTTAAGAAAGACGTAGTGATCGACATCGTTTGTTACCGCCGACGCGGACACAACGAGGGTGACGACCCATCGATGACTCAACCGCTGATGTACAACCTCATCGAGGCAAAGCGCTCGGTTCGAACTCTCTACCTAGAGTCACTGGTCGGTCGTGGAGACATCACTCGCGACGAGTTCGAGGCAGCCAACGCAGCGTTCCAGAGCAAGCTTGAAAATGCGTTCGTCGAGGTGCACGAGGCGACCAGCAAGCCGGCCGAACTCGTTCCACGCCCGGTCGGAATCGGAACCACCGCATCTGACCACCCTGAGATCGCACACGTTACAGCGATTCCACGTTCGACCGTTGAACTCATCGGTGATGCACACAACAACTTGCCACCGGGCTTCACGGTTCACCCGAAGCTTCAGCAGTTGCTGCAGAAGCGCGTCGAGATGTCGCGTCAAGGCGGCATCGACTGGGGATTCGGCGAACTGCTGGCTTTCGGATCGTTGATTCTCGAGGGCAAGCCGGTTCGACTGGCTGGTCAGGACAGCCGCCGCGGAACTTTCGTGCAGCGCCACGCGGTGTTCCACGACCGAGTCAACGGACAAGAATGGATGCCGCTTCGCAACCTTGCCGAAGGTCAAGCCAAGTTCTATGTATACGACTCCCTGCTCAGCGAATACGCTGCGATGGGCTTCGAATATGGTTACTCGGTCGAGGCGGAAAACGCTCTCGTGCTCTGGGAGGCCCAGTTCGGTGACTTCGCAAACGGAGCTCAGACCATCATCGACGAGTTCATCTCATCGGCCGAGCAAAAGTGGAATCAGCACTCTGGTGTCGTTCTGCTTCTGCCACACGGCTACGAAGGTCAGGGTCCAGACCACTCCTCCGCTCGCATCGAGCGCTACCTGCAACTTTGCGCCGAGAACAACATGACCGTGGCTCAGCCTTCGACGCCGGCATCGCACTTCCACCTGCTTCGTCGTCAGGCCTATTCGACTCCGCGTCGTCCGCTCGTTGTCTTCGCACCAAAGTCGATGCTTCGCCTGAAAGCAGCATCCTCGTCAGTCGAAGACTTCACAAACGGAACCTTCCAGCCGGTGATCGACGACGAGCAGGGTCTGAACAAGAACGAGGTTCAGCGGGTGCTGTTCTGCTCGGGCAAGATCTATTGGGACCTGTTGGCTGAGTCACAAAAGCGTGCCGACGGCAAGACCGCCATCGTTCGTGTCGAGCAGCTCTACCCGACTCCAGTCGATGAGATCAAGGCGGCTTACGCTCAGTATCCGAACGCCGAACTTGTTTGGGTGCAGGATGAGCCAGCCAACCAGGGTCCTTGGACCTACATCGGTCTGTTCCTACCCAAATACATGGGCGGTCAGGTTGCCAAGATCGTTGCTCGCCCTGCCTCGGCATCGCCAGCGACTGGTTCGGCCAAGCGTCACGCCGCTGAGCAAGCCGACCTCATCGAGAGAGCTTTCAACGCATAGCCATGACAACGGTCGAGCGTGAAGTCAGAATCGTCGTCTTGGGCGACGCTTTGGCGAGTTCATCCGGCGATCCTAAAGGCATGGGCTGGCTTGGACGAGTGCTCGCTCGCACACCGGTGAACGAACCGCAGATCGACGTTTACACGCTCGCAAATCCTGGAGACACCACAGCCAAACTGCTAGAACGTTACAACGGAGAAGCACAAATGCGATTCGCCCCAGCGGGTGAAAACCGCCTGGTGTTGGTCTTGCCGAATTTTGATCCGGCATCGGGAATCTCAATCTCGAGAAGCCGTCTCAACGTTGCCACCATCCTCGATGACGCTACCCGCCGCGGAATCTCGTGCTTTGTGATTGGGCCAACCCCAAATCGCAATCCCGAGTTAAATCGCGAAATTGAACATCTTTCGGCTGGGTTTGAAGATGTATGCGCACGCCGAGGGGTTCACTATGTTGACTGTTTTACCCCGTTGATCGGTCACGATGGATGGACGACCGAGATTCTCGCCGACAAAGGCGGAAGGCCTGGGCAAATCGGTCATGGCTTGATCGCGTGGCTAGTGCTAAACCGCGGTTGGCACGAGTGGCTAGAACTGCCGGAACAGCAGTAATCGAAAAGTTTTAGTGTTCGGCCCGGCCAGAGTCCATTTGGCGGATGCGGTCAACAATACGCTGAGCTAGTTCGGCAGGTGGGGCTTCGTCACAAGAACGCTGAACGACGTTGTTGAACAAGACCTCGAAGTCGTAATCGCCCTCGCACGAGTCACAGTGAGCTAGGTGCTCGGTGATGTCTTCCATCTCCTGAGTGCTTAGCTCATTGTGCAGGTACTCGTGTACCTGACGTTTAGTCTCTTCGCAGTTGATCTCGCTCACTGGTCACTCCTGTTTTTCATTGCGCGTAGCGATTCCTTCTTTTCTTTCGTCGGTGTCACGTCATAGCCTTCGCTAGCCGCATACTCCTTCAAAGCCTCAAATAGTGCGCGCTTGCCACGGTGCAAACGACTCATGACGGTGCCTACCGGGGTCTCCATGATTTCTGCGATCTCCGCATAAGAGAACCCTTCAACCACGGCGTAGTAGACCACCATGCGAAACTCTTCACTCAACGAAAGAAGCGCTTCGCGAACATCCTTGGATGCCAACTGGTCAAGTGCTTCGATTTCGGCCGATCGCTGGGTGCGAGCGGTCAAAGACTCTGCCGAACCGACCTGGAAATCCTCCAGTTCGTTCAAACTTGCCGACCCTCGCTCTTTCAATCTCTTGTTGTAGAGGTTGATGTAGGTGTTCTCGAGGATCTTCGAGAGCCAAGCCCTAAGGTTTGTGCCCTTTTGAAACTGGTGCCAAGCCTTGAATGCCTTGGCGTAGGTCTCTTGAACGAGATCTTCGGCGTCGGCATAGTTCTTGGTTTTGGTCAGTGCCGCACCAAACAAAAGACGTTGGTAAGGCAAGGCCATTTCTTCGAACTCGCGGATACGCTGCTCGGAATCATCGTTGTTTTTAGACTCGTTCATTGCGAATGAGTCTAGATGCTCCGGCTGGTTAGCCACCATCACCGATGAATCGTTCAAGTTTCTCCTGTCAGCACTGACACTTGTTGCTGGTATTTTGGTAACAGATGACTTCTAACACTTATTCCGCGCTTTGGTCGGCCCCCGTTGCCGCTGCGCAAATCCATGCGACCGTCAAGTTGCCTGGCTCGAAGTCACTAACCAACCGCGAGCTGGTGCTCTCGGCACTCGCGAACAAGCCGACGACTCTGGTCGAACCACTCCTTTCGCGCGACAGCAAACTCATGATTGGTGCGCTCGAGGCTCTGGGTGCCCGATTCAGCGTCGAGGATGACCACATCCTGGTCTCGCCCATCCCTCAGGCAACTCGCCCGACCGATTACAGCGACGATCCCAACGAAGTCACCGAGATTAACTGCGGGTTGGCCGGAACCGTCATGCGATTCGTTCCGCCCCTTGCAGGCCTGCACCTCGGTCGCATCCGCTTTGACGGGGACGAGGCTGCCAGACGTCGCCCGATGGCGACCACGATTCGCTCCCTACGAGAGTTGGGCGTATTCGTCTTTCAGGATTATGCCGACGAGGGAAAACTTCCGTTCACGGTAGTCGGCGACGGCGAGATTGAGGGCGGCGAGCTAACCATCGACGCGAGCGAGTCGAGCCAGTTCGTGTCGGGTTTGCTTCTGTCAGCGGCGCGATTTAACACTGGTCTAACACTCACCCATTCGGGCGACCACCTGCCAAGCATGCCGCACATCGACATGACACTCGACTGTCTAGAAAAACGCGGCGTCAAGGCGAGCAAGGTCGGCGAAGCCGCGTGGCGAGTCGAGCCAGGAGAAATCGCTGGCGGAACAGTTGTCATCGAACCCGACCTATCGAATGCCGGCCCTTTCTTGGCAGCGGCCATGGTCGCCGGCGGATCGATCACAATTCCACACTGGCCGACCACCACGACGCAGGTCGGCAACGAGTTTGAAGGCATTCTTACGAGGATGGGCGCCAAGGTTGTGCGCGATGAACGCGGCCTGACGCTCACCTCCGACGGCAGCATCCACGGAATCGACATCGACCTATCGATTGGCGGAGAACTAGCGCCGGTGGTAGCCGCCCTAGCCGCCCTGGCCGATTCGCCGAGCCGACTTCGTGGTATCGCACATCTTCGAGGTCACGAAACCGACCGGCTTGCAGCCCTGACCGCTGAAATCAACCGAGCCGGCGGAAACTGCGTTGAAACCGAAGACGGACTCGAGATTCAGCCGAGCGAAGTGCACGGATGCGTGTGGCAGACCTATGAAGACCACCGCATGGCCACCGCAGGTGCGATCATCGGACTTCGGGTTGCCGGCATCGAAGTTGAGAACGTCGCCACGACCTCGAAAACGATGCCGAACTTCTCAGAACTTTGGCTCAACATGCTCGGAGATAACGCTTGAGCTGGCTCTATGAGCCGGAAGCCGGCCAACACGACCTCGACGAAGACGACATCCGTGTGCGGCCGAATCCCAAGGGCAACAAGCCTCGCACCAAAAACCGCCCCGAACACAAGAATGTACCGATCGGGTTCGTGACCGGCGTCGATCTCGGGCGCTATCGAGTCTTGCTCGAGGACGAACAGCGGGCGATTTCAGCGACCTTGGCTAAAGAGCTTCGCAAGGCGGGTGCCGCTGTGGGCGACCGAGTTGCTCTCGCTGGCGACACCTCGGAGACCGAAGGCGCGCTTGCTCGTATCGTGCGAATCGAGCCTCGAACATCCCTGCTTCGCCGGAGTGCTGACGACACCGATCAGGTCGAGCGTGTCATCGTGGCTAATGCCACCCAGATGGCGATCGTGACTGCAATCGCCAACCCTGAACCACGCACCAGGCTAATCGACCGATACCTCGCCGCAGCCTACGACGCTGGCCTGCAACCGATCCTCGTGATTACGAAGTGCGACCTCGCCGACCCAACCGAGTTTTTGGCGAACTTCGCCGGTTTGAGCATCCCAGTGGTTAAAAATCGCTCGGATGACCCGAGCATCGCCGAGCTCGGCGAACTGCTTGACGGCGAAATCACCGTGATGGTGGGGCATTCGGGAGTCGGCAAATCGACCTTGGTGAACGCGCTAGCTCCACTGGCAGACCGAGCGACAGGCGGAGTGAACACCGTTACCGGTCGAGGTCGACACACGAGCTCTTCGGTGCGAGCGATTCAACTCGACAACGGCTGGATCATCGACACCCCCGGCGTTCGTTCGTTCGGGCTTGGGCACATCGATCCGAAGTCACTTTTGCGTTCGTTTGAAGACCTTTGGAAGGTCATCGAGAAGTGTCCGCGTGACTGTTCGCACCTCGCCGATTCTCCCGACTGCGAACTCGACGCATCCCTTGCCAACGGGTCGCTCGGCGAGCAAGGGGCGGGCCGAGTCGATTCGCTACGCCGCCTGATCACCACCGTCGACGCCGAGTAGGGTTATTTCATGTCTGATTTCGCCAGCGATCTAGAGCTTGCCTTGCGCCTCGCCGATGTTGCCGACTCGATTTCGTTCGATCGGTTTCGCGCTCAAGACCTGGTGGTCGAGACCAAGCCCGACGCCTCCCCCGTTACCGATGCCGACCGAGCGGTTGAACTCGCACTCAAGCAGGTTTTGGCCGATGAGCGACCAAACGATGCCCTGATTGGCGAAGAGTTTGGCAACACCGGTTCGGGCAACCGAACCTGGATCATCGACCCGATTGACGGCACAGCCAACTTCATGCGAGGTGTTCCGGTTTGGGCATCACTGATTGCACTCGCCATCGATGGAAGGCCCGTGGTGAGCGTCGTTTCGGCTCCGGCACTCGGCCGACGTTGGTGGGCGGCTCCCGGCGCTGGAGCTCAAACTCGTGACGTCGACGGGTCGGTTCGAGCCATTAAGGTTTCGGGCGTCTCTGACCTCGAGCACGCATCCCTGTCTTATAACAACCTTCAACTCTGGGACCGTGCGGGGATGCTCGAGCCGCTGGTTGAGCTGAGCCGCAAGATTTGGCGCACTCGCGCCTACGGTGACTTTTGGTCTTATATGCTGCTTGCCGAGGGCACTTTAGAAATCGTGGCCGAGCACGACCTGAAGATTTATGACATCGCCGCACTGGTGCCGATTGTTGAGCAGGCTGGCGGCAAGTTCAGCGCAATCGACGGCCAACTCACTCCCGAGACCTCTTCGGTTCTAGCAACCAACGGCCCTTTGCATTCGGCTGCAGCGTTGGCATTCTCGCGTGATTAAGCTTCACCGCGCCTGGTTAGTCGCCGGCATCACCTTTTTAGTGCTGATCGCGGCGGCCGCGTTCAGGTCGACCACCTCCGCGCTTTTCATGCCGCTCGAGATGGAGTTTGGCTGGACTCGCGCCGAAACCAGCTCTGCACTTTCGCTAAATCTGGTGCTCTACGGTGTGACCGCACCGATTGCGGCAGTGCTGATGGCCCGGTTCGGCACCAAACGCATCGCCACGATGGCTCTAGGGCTAATCGCGGCGGGAACCGGTCTAACTCTCTTCATGACCGAGCTTTGGCAGTTGATGGTCTTGTGGGGCATCCTCGTAGGAATCGGCACGGGATGCCTCGCTCTAGTCTTTGCAGCCTCGGTCGCCAACCAGTGGTTCACCAAGCGACGCGGCCTGATCACCGGCATCTTCTCGGCGGCTTATGCAACAGGTCAACTTCTGTTCTTGCCGATGATCACCTCAATAGTCGAAACCGGCGGTTGGCGTCGCGGAACGCTTGTGGTCACGATTTTCGCGGTGGCGCTCATCCCTCTGTTTTTGTTTATCTTCAAAGACAGTCCGAAACTTGCCAATACCGAGCCCTATGGCGGGGAACACGAAAAGCCTCTGGGCAAGGGGCCTACCTCGATTCGAACGTCGCTTGACGCACTTGGTGAAGCCGCCCGAACCAAGGCGTTTTGGATTCTTGCCGGCACCTTTTTTGTGTGCGGTTGGACAACCAACGGCCTAATCGGAGCGCACTTCATCCCGGCGACACACGACCACGGCATGCCGACCACACTGGCGGCTGGTCTTTTGGCTGTGGTGGGAATCTTTGACTTCATCGGCACCATCGCGTCGGGCTGGCTAACCGACCGCTTCGACCCGGCCATTCTTCTGATTTTCTACTACGGGCTGCGCGGGCTGGCTCTTTTCACAGTTCCATTCGTTCTCGGGCCAGATGTGCAGCCACCGATGCTGTTTTTTGTGGTGTTTTATGGGCTCGACTGGATTGCTACGGTGCCCCCGACCGTCGAACTCTGTCGAAAATACTTCGGGCTAGAGAGATCTCCACTGATCTACGGCTGGGTTTTTGCCTCGCATATGATTGGCGCGGCGGTGGCGGCGTGGTTCGCCGGAATCATTCGTGACAGCCAAGGTGACTATCTAATCGCTTGGATTACCGCCGCGGTGCTTTGCCTGGTTGCCGCCGGAGCTTGTATTGGTTTGATGAGTCGATTCGACAAGACCTCGGATGCGGCGAGGACGTCGGCGGCCGCTTAGGTAGCGACCGATGATGGTCGGCCGAACCAGATAGTGATAACTGACCAGAGTTGCCGCTAGGGCGGTGGTGATCGAGATTGCAGCAACCAGTAGCGGTTCGAGCCCGGTTTTCGAAAGTGCATAAACGGTGACATACATGACTGGCGCATGAAAAAGGTAAACCCAGTAAGAACTGTCAGCCAAGTAGCGCACGAGGTCACTCTCAGCGTGAAGGTAGCGCAAAAATAGCCCCGTCACGGCAAACGCCGCAAAGGTCACAGCAACGACTTGCACGGCAGGTTGCCAAGGATGCGCCGACTCAGCCATGAGCAGCCATGAGCCTGCCGAAAACACGGCCGCAAGCGCCGTATTCCAGAGCGCTCCGGACTTGATGTCGCCAAGTGTTATCTCGCGGTCTGAATCGATGAACCAACCGATTGCGAAAAAGGTTCCGAAGAAGAGCAAGAGGGAAAGGTTAGGAATCCAGCCCATTTCGACTCGCACCTGACCGGTCGAATCGGTGAGCCCAGGGATGAGCGCCAGAAGTAGAGAGACCGCCGCAGCCTCGAGCGGCCGAAGTCGCAACCTGCTGCGTCTTGAGCCCGCGGGGACAGAAGTTGGCGTTGAGTCGGAGTCGCGCATCCGAGTTTTGAACAAACGCACTGCCAACCACAACACCAGAGCTAGGTGCGAAACGATGGCTAGGTAATAAAGAAACCAGAGGTAGATCAGCCCAGTGTTGACGTAATCGCGAGCATCTGTTGGCGCACACCAAGTGCAACCCGAATTCCAAAGAAAGATTGCAACGATTGCCGCGGCCGTCAAAAACACAGACACGATTCGTTTAAATCGGCTGATCAAGAAAGCCCGCACGCCTTCGGTTCGCAATAGACGAGCCGCGAAAATGCCGGAGATTAGAAAGAAAACGGGCATCCGAAAGAGATGAACAAAGGCATAAGAGACATCGAAGACCACTGCATCGAGTGGAGAAACCGGCATGAACGCCGGAATCACGATTGCGGCGTGCACGAAAACACCGAGCAGCATCATGCTGCCGCGCGCGGCGTCCAAACCTTGAATGCGATTGCTGGTCAAATCATGTCCCCGTATGCTCCCCTGCCTAACAGGTTATTGCCGGACCACTCAATGTCCGAGCACCTGAGCGCGGCGCACTTCGATGAGACGTTTGATGATTTCTTGACTCAGCGGGTCGTCGAGCCCGAAGTGCAATGAGCCCGTGGTTTTCTCATAGGAATCCAGTTCGGGAATCTCTTGAAAAACGCGCCCGCTATGCGGCAAATAGGCGAGGTGCTTCTTAAAGGCCGCAAAGCCCGCCAACACCTTGCCTTCGACCCTGAAAGCCGGCATGCCATAAGAGATGCATTGCTCGGACTCTGGGATCACGGCAAGGATGTGCTGCCGCACGATCTCGAGACTCGAACGTTTTGGCTCTGGAAGCCCCGCCAGGTATTCGTCGATCTCTTGCTTGGACATTAGCGCCAGATTGCGAGAATAGCTCCGGCTGCCGCAAGAGCCACCACGTCGTTGCCCACTTCAAGCAGCCAAACCTTGAAACCTTGGCCCGAAAACATGCGGTGGCTGAGCGATGTTCCACCACCGATCAGAAGACCGAGCAGACCTCCCAGGAATGCACCAGTTGCCCAGCCAATGGGCCCGAAGGCCGAGTTCGCAAAGCTGATCACCATCGCGAGGCCGAGACTTGCCAGAAGAACGCCCACAAAGGTGAGTCCAAACACCGCGAACATGTTGGCCGAACCGGGCTGTTGGTCGGGTGACTTGCCAAGAGCCTTCCACCACATTGGATAAAAAGTTTTTGGCCCAAACCAGATTGCACCGATTACGAATGCTGCCAGAGCAGCCACGAGGACTGCCCAAAAATTGACTCCATAAAATACGAACATATTCCCAAGACTAGTTGAGCGAGCCTCTCATCCTTAGGCTTGAAACATGCAGAAAACTGTGCTCAACTACCCGGTCGAGTGGCTCGAACAGAACCCCACCGGAGACCGCCTGATCATTCTTCTGCACGGATTCGGGGCCAGCACGTTCAGCTGGCGAACGGTCATCGACGAACTTGCCGAACTTGGACACGTGATTGCCTACGACCGACCGGGGTTTGGCTTTACTCCACTGCTAGACCGCGGAAAAGCCATCGACCCCTACTCGCT
>JBEEJJ010000021.1:0-15086 GCA_041169265.1 Actinomycetota bacterium | reverse complement strand
CTTGAAACCGAGGTCGAAGAAGGTCGACCAATCGAGTCTAAAATCGTGACCCTCGATCATGGTGTCGGTGGTGACCACGAAACGGTCGTCTGTGGTCGAAATAACCGCGCTGTCGTCACCCGAACCGACGATGGTGAATTCTCCGCCGTTCAGACGCGAAACGGTGCGCCGAAGTGCTTCGTTTTCGCCGATCGAGGCAATGGTTTCGGGGTTCGTCACTATTCAAAGGTAGCCTGTATTCGATGAAGATTTTGCGACTTTGTGGTGCGCTGGCAACCCTCGCGCTCAGCGCTTCGATGCTGACCGGGTGCTCGGCCACAGTCAATCTTGATGCCGCCGAGGATGCGAACAATCCGGTTTGCGCCGAACAGATGGTTCGCCTTCCAGATGCGATCGAAACCCTGACTCGACGCACCACCAACGCGCAATCTACTGGCGCTTGGGGCGTGCCAGCATCCGTGATTTTCCGATGCGGAGTCGCACCGGTCGAGGCCAGCTCCCTACCTTGTGTTACTGCGTCTGATGTTGACTGGCTCGTCGACGATTCAAACGCTCCCAGCTACCGGTTCATCACCTTTGCACGCACTCCGGCCACCGAAGTGATTGTCGACTCAACAGAAATCTCTGGCGCGACTGCCTTGGATGCGCTGTCGACCGCTTTATCGCGCGCACAGGTATCGAAGCGCTGCTCCGGTTAGTTCTCCGGAAGTGCTTGAACTCGCGTGAGGCAGAGTACAGGGTGCTGACCCTATAGGTGTCCCTCGAGTGCGAGATCGATTAGCTCGCTGATGAGGTCTGGATAAGAGATGCCGGTGGCCTGCCAGAGCATCGGGAACATCGAAAGCGGCGTGAACCCCGGCATGGTGTTGATCTCATTCACAAAGAAACCATCTTTGGTCAAGAAGAAATCGACTCGGGCCAAACCCGCGCCACCGATCGCCTCGAATGCACGTCGAGCAATCGACTGCATCTCATCTAGTTGCTCGGCCGTGATGTCTGCAGGCACCACAAGTTGCACAGACGACTCATCGAGATACTTTGCCTCGAAGTCATAGAAGTCCCGCCCAGTGACAATGATTTCGCCCGCAACCGATACGCGCGGCCGCTTTCCGTCGCGTCCGCCGAGAACCGCGCACTCGACCTCGCGGCCGACCAGGCCGCGCTCAACGACGACCTTGTTGTCATTGTCGAGAGCCAGAGCCACGGCATCCGCGAAATCGGCCATGTCTGAAACCTTGGAGACACCCACCGAAGAGCCCGCACGAGCAGGTTTGACGAAGAGCGGCAGCTCACCGAGTTTGGCGACCTTTTCGAGCGCCGACTCGGGGTCGTGCATCCAGTTGCGTTCGCGAATCACTACGTGCGGAGTCACCGGAATGTCGGCCGCCTGGAACAGCGCTTTTGTGAACTCCTTGTCCATTCCAGCAGCGGATGCGAACACGCCGTTTCCCACATAGGGAATGTCGAGTAGCTCAAGTAGACCTTGAATCGTGCCGTCTTCACCGTATGGGCCGTGAAGCACCGGAAAGACTAGGTCTATGTCGCCGAGCGAGTGCACTTTGCCGTCGCCATCGATGCAGCGAAGTTCCTTGTCGCCGAGCTCTGGCCAGATGCATTTGGTGCCGGCAAACTCGACCGTAGGAAGCGTGTCTCCGGTCAGGGTGAACAGCGCTGGGTTGTCTTCGACCGGCACGAGAGTTCCGGTTTTGGTGATTCCGACCGGCACGAGCTCAAATCGATTGCGGTCGATTGCTCCCATCACACCGGCAGCGGTCACGCACGAGATCGAATGCTCGGATGAGCGCCCGCCGAACAACAAGAGCACGCGAATCTTCGACATCTACTCCCCCTGTGGTTCGTCGGATTCGTGGGTCAGGTGTGGCGCAATCTCGCGCGGGTGCATCTTGCCCTGCATCACCAGATACACCTGCTCGACGATTGGCATCTTGATGCCCTTCGCCTCGGCAAGCTGCAGCACAGGCGCAATCGAGGCGAGACCCTCGGCGGTTTGCGATAGACGCTTGATGACTTCATTGAGGCGGTATCCCTTGCCGAGCATTTCTCCGGCCTTGTGGTTTCGCGAAAGTGGTGACTCGGCTGTGGCGATGAGGTCGCCAAGACCGGCAAGCCCGTTCATGGTCTTTGACTTAGCCCCGTGCGCCACGGCGAAACGCGAAATCTCGGCCAGACCGCGGGTCATGATCGAGGCTTTGGTGTTCTGGCCGTAGCCAACGCCGTTGACGATGCCGATGGCGACGGCGATCAGGTTCTTGAGGATTCCGCCGAACTCGGTGCCAATCACATCCGTGTTGGTGAAGGTGGTGAAGTATGCGTTAGACGAGGCCTTGGCCACCAGCTCGGCGTTTTCGAGGGACTTACAAGCGGCTACGGATGCGGTCGGCTGCTCGGCTGCGATTTCGAGCGACAGGTTTGGGCCGCTCACGACACAGATTTGGTCGTTGCTGAAGCCCGTGGCTTGGGCGATGACCTCGCTCATGCGAAGCCCGGTATCTTTTTCGACACCCTTCATCAGGCTGACCAGGATGGCGTTCTTCGGAATCAGTTCGGCCCAGTCCGAAAGGTTCGAGCGAAGCGACTGCGATGGAACGGCGATATAAACCTGCTCAGCACCAGCCAACACATCGGCCACCGAGGCCGAAGCCTTGAGCCCTGCGGGAAGTTCGATTCCAGGCAGATAGTCACCGTTGCGATGTTCGTTGTTAATCTCGTCGGCGAGATCAGAGCGGCGCGACCAGAGCACCACCTCGTTGCCGGCGTCGGTGAGCACCTTGGCAAACGTGGTTCCCCACGAACCTGCACCCATCACTGCAATCTTGGTCAACTTTCACCAACCTGCTTCTTTGGAGCCTTCTTGAAGTTTCCGTGTTCAGACAGTCCGTGCTCGCGAGGGTCAAAGACCTTGGTCGGAGCCTTAGCGTCGCGAAGAATCTCTGTGAGTCGAGTGATCTCGGCCATCGCCAGTTCGGTGGCCTCGGCGTAATCGTTGTTTGTGAGCTTGCGACCGCGGTATTTGTCGAGATCCAGTGGCTCACCGATGATCATGCGCACCGGGTGCCAAGGCTTTGGTCGAAGCTTTTTGGAGTAGGTCGGAAGCACAACCTCGGTGCCCCACTGGGCCATCGGAATGAACGGCACGTTGCAGTCGAGAGCGAGCTTCACGGCTCCAATCTTTCCGCGCATCGGCCATCCGTCTGGCTCACGAGTCAGGGTTCCCTCGGGGAAGATCGCGATGACTCGTCCGGCGTCAAGAACGGCGTGTGCCGCATCCATTGGTTCGCGGTTGGAGTGTCCGCCTCGATAAACCGGCACCTGCTCGACACCGAGCAGAATCGAGCCGATCACAGGCGCTTTGAACAGGTTTCCCTTGGCCAAAAAGTGTGGGGTGCGCTTTAGGCGGAAATAAACCATGTATGCCACGGCCAACGCGTCGAGGTAGGTCACGTGGTTCGCGGCAATCACATAACCACCGGTCTTGGGAACGTTTTCGACACCCTTGACTTCGATGCGATAGAGCGCACGAACGATTGGCTTCAAGAAGTTAGCCACCAGCCTGGTGCCGAAGTGGATGTCCTTCTTGTGGATCTTCGGCATCTTTAGAAAGTCGCCGGACTTTTTCTTTGCCATCTTTACTCCGTATAAGTGAAATCGGCTCCGAGCGCTTCAAGCTTTGCCAAGAAGTGTTCGTAACCGCGAGAGATCAGCTGAACGTTGGTCACGTTCGATGTTCCCTCGGCTGCCAATGCCGCGACCATGTGGCTGAATCCACCACGAAGGTCTGGCACTCGGATGTCGGCACCGTGTAACGGAGTCGGGCCGGAGATCACCGCGGAGTGATTGAAGTTGCGCTGACCAAAGCGGCAGGGGTTTCCGCCAAGGCACTCGCGGTAGATCTGAATCTGAGCACCCATTTGCACGAGTGCGTCAGTGAACCCGAAACGGTTTTCATAAACCGTCTCGTGAACAATCGACAGGCCTTTTGCCTGAGTCAGGGCGACCACGAGCGGCTGTTGCCAGTCGGTCATGAACCCCGGATGCACATCCGTTTCGATCACGACGGGTTGAAGGTCGCCGCCAGGGTGATAAAAACGAATGCCGTCATCGTGAATCTCGAACGCGCCGCCAACCTTGCGGAAGACGTTCAGGAAGGTCATCATCTCTTGCTGGCGTGCGCCACCGACGAAGATGTCGCCGTGAGTTGCAAGTGCTGCCGCAGCCCAGGATGCTGCCTCGTTGCGGTCGAACAGCGCGCTGTGCGCGTAGCCGCCGAGGGTCTTCACGCCTTCAACACGAATCACTCGATCGGTGTCTACCGAGATGATTGCACCCATCTTTTGCAGGATGGCGATGAGGTCCATAATTTCCGGCTCAACCGCGGCACCGCTGAGTTCGGTGAGGCCTTCAGCACGAACCGAGGTGAGCAGAACCTGTTCGGTTGCACCAACGCTCGGATAAGGCAACGAAATCTTTGCGCCCTTGAGGCCCTCCGGCGCACTCAGGCGAATTCCGTTTGGCTGCTTATCAATGACCGCACCGAAATTGCGCAGAACCTCTAGGTGATAGTCGATCGGGCGGTCACCGATGTGGCACCCGCCGAGGTCTGGAATGAACGCCTCGCCGAGCTGGTGCAACAGCGGGCCGCAGAAAAGAATCGGGATACGCGACGAACCCGCATGTGCATCGATGTCGACCATCCTGGCCGATTTCACGTTTGTGGGGTCGAGCGACATCGTGCCGTCGTCGGCGTGCTCGATCTTGACGCCGTGAAGTTGAAGAAGTTTCGAAACAACCTCGACATCGCTGATGTGAGGTACCCCGCGCAGTTCGCTTGGAGCGTCACCGAGCAGGGCGGCAACCATGGCCTTGGTTACTAGGTTTTTAGCGCCACGAACCTCGACTCGACCGACCAGCGGCTTTCCGCCACGTACGGTGATTTGACTCATCAGGCTCCTTTGGCTGGCAGAGTCTTGGGGCGCCAAGACTCTCGTTTCGCCTCAAAGTCGGTGATCGACTTCTCGTCTCGCAGGGTGAGCCCGATGTCGTCGAGCCCTTCAAGTAGACGCCACCTAGTGTATTCGTCAATCTCGAAATCGACGTGGATGTCGCCCACGCTAACCGTCTTGTCGACGAGGTTCACGGTGGCTTCTTGGCCGGGGTTTGCCTCGAGTGCCTGCCAGATTCGTTCGATGTCTTCGTCGCTGATGATGCCCGTGACAAGGCCCTGTTTGCCAGAGTTTCCGCGGAAGATGTCGGCGAACTTGCTCGAGAAGACGGCCTTGAATCCATAGTCGCGCAGAGCCCAAACGGCGTGCTCACGACTGGATCCGGTGCCGAAGTCTGGACCAGCGAACAGCACTGAGCCATTGCGATAGGCATCCTGATTCAGAATGAACTCGGGGTCGTTGCGCCAGGCCGCGAAAAGAGCATCCTCGAAGCCGGTTTTGGTGATGCGCTTGAGATAGACCGCAGGGATGATCTGGTCGGTGTCGACGTTGCTGCGACGCAGTGGCACGCCAACTCCGGTGTAAGTTTCAAACTTTTCCATTAGTTGCCTCCCTCGAGGTCGGCTGGGCTGGAGAGGGTGCCTCGAATCGCGGTGGCTGCGGCGACCAAGGGTGACACGAGGTGGGTGCGAGAACCCTTGCCCTGACGGCCTTCGAAGTTGCGGTTAGAGGTCGATGCGGCGCGCTCGCCAGGAGCAAGCTGGTCGGGGTTCATGCCGAGACACATGGAGCAACCGGCAAAGCGCCACTCCGCGCCGAACTCCTTGAAAACCTGGTCGAGACCCTCGGCTTCGGCCTGCAGGCGGACCTTGGCAGATCCGGGCACAACCATCATGCGAACGCCGTCTGCCTTGGTCTTGCCCTTGATGATGGATGCGGCGGCGCGCAGGTCTTCGATGCGGCTGTTGGTGCACGACCCGAGGAACACGGTGTCGACCTTGATGTCTTTCATCTTGGTGCCGGGGGTCAAGTCCATGTATTCGAGCGCGCGCTCCGCGGCGGCCTTTTCGTTCGGGTCGGCGATGTCGGCGGGATTCGGCACAACATCAAGCAGCGAGACGCCTTGACCGGGGTTGGTGCCCCAGGTCACGAACGGGTCGAGGGTGTTTGCGTCGAGGAATACCTCGGCGTCGAACGTCGCCCCCTCATCGGTCGGGAGGGTTTGCCAATAGGCGACCGCGGCATCCCAGTCAGCGCCCTCGGGAGCGTGCGGACGGCCCTTGAGGTAATCGAAGGTGATCTGGTCTGGGGCTACCATGCCAGCACGAGCACCGGCTTCGATCGACATGTTGCAGATGGTCATGCGGGCTTCCATCGAAAGCGAGCGAATCGCACTGCCTCGGTACTCGAGCACATAGCCCTGACCTCCGCCCGTGCCGATCTTGGCAATCACGGCGAGGATGATGTCCTTGGCGGTCACTCCAGCACGCAAGGTGCCCTCAACATTGATGGCCATGGTCTTGAAGGGCTTTAGCGGAAGAGTCTGCGTGGCGAGAACGTGCTCGACCTCGCTGGTGCCGATTCCCATCGCGAGCGCGCCAAACGCACCGTGGGTCGAAGTGTGTGAGTCACCACAAACTACCGTGATTCCAGGCATGGTGAGACCGAGCTGCGGGCCTACGACGTGCACGATACCCTGATCGACATCGCCGAGCGAATGGATTCGGATGCCGAACTCGGCCGCGTTCTTGCGAAGGGCCTCGATCTGAGTGCGGCTGGTGATGTCTGCGATCGGCTTATCGATGTCGACGGTTGGGGTGTTGTGGTCTTCGGTCGCGATGGTTAGGTCTGGGCGTCGAACCGGGCGGCCGGCCATCCTTAGTCCATCGAAGGCCTGAGGGCTGGTTACCTCGTGAACGAGGTGAAGGTCGATGTAGAGCAGGTCGGGCGAACCATTTTCGCCCTTGACGACGAGATGGTCGTTCCATACCTTTTCGGCCAAAGTTAGCGGCTTAGTCATTACCCACCTTGAATTGCGAATGAACTTCAAGTTTACCTTCTAGTGCGTAGGCTGGCAGGGTGACCAATGTCGATCTCGAGAAGCTTCAGCGACGCACCGTTTCGGTTTTGACCGCCGGACAGGTGCTCTCGGGCTTCGGTCTGGGCTCGACTCTGTCTATCGGTGCGCTTCTCGCCGAACACATCTCTGGCACCGCAGCTTGGTCTGGCGCAGCAGCGACATTTTCGACCCTCGGGGCAGCCACCTGGGCGATTCCCCTGAGCCGAATCGCTTATTCCATGGGACGACGCCCGGCACTTGCAACGGGTGCCGGCTTTGCCGTGACCGGTGCCACGCTCATGATTGTCGCGGCGGGCACCATGCAGTTCTGGTTGCTGCTGGTCGGGCTGTTCTTGCTCGGAGCTGGTTCGGCGACCGGTCTTCAAGCCCGCTTCGCGGCCACCGACCTGCCGAGTTCACGGTCGAAGGGGCGCGACCTCTCGATGGTGGTGTGGGCCACCACGTTCGGAGCCGTCATCGGACCGAACCTATTTGGCCCCGGCGAAGTTTTGGGCGATGCATTAGGGATGCCGGCAATGACCGGTCCGTTTCTAATCACGATTGCCGCTCAAACCCTCGCCACGATTACCTTCTGGATTGGGCTGCGGCCCGACCCGTTAGTGGTCGCAATGCAGGCGGACCCAGAGGGCTCGAGCGCCAAGGCCAAACGCTCGTTCCTCGCTGCGATCGAGACCCTGCGCGAGCATCCCCGAGCTGGCTACGCCCTGGCTGTCATTGCCATGAGTCACATGGTGATGGTGTCGGTCATGTCAATGACTCCCGTTCACATGGAACACAACGGTGCTGTGCTAGCCCTGGTCGGGTTCACAATCAGTCTGCACATCGCAGGAATGTATGCCTTTTCGCCGATTTTCGGCTGGTTAGCCGACCGAATCGGCAAGATTGCCACCGTGATTCTCGGTCAAGTGATTCTGATAGCCGCGCTCTTGATTGCCGGCTATGGCGCTCAAGACTTTAACAGCGTCGGACTCGGACTGTTCTTGCTGGGGCTGGGATGGTCGGCTGCGACCGTTTCGGGATCGGCCCTGCTCGCCGAATCGGTGCCTCTGGCTCAAAAGACCAACGTTCAGGGTGTCAGTGACTCGCTGATGATGCTGGCAGGAGCATTCGGCGGCGCCGTGAGCGGCAGCATCCTGGCCGCCACCGCGTTTCTCGGATTGAACTTGGCCGCGTTAGCGCCCGTGAGCATCGTGCTGGCAATCACAGGAATCGCGCTGCTGCGCCAACGTCGCGCGCCTTCGAACTGATCTAACCTTGCCGGCTTTAGCCGGGTGAACGCCTCTAGCCCTTTGTATAAGGCTGTCCAGAGGCCGCGGGTGGTCGAACCTTACCCGCGAATCCCGTGACAGCAATCAAGGTCACTAGGTAGGGCACCATCGTGATGAAGTCGGTTGGGATGCCCGGGCTGACCTGGTTCGCCCAGATTCGCATGATGATTGCGAAGCCGAAGAGCAGCGCCGAAGCAGCTACATAGAACGGTTGCCAACGCCCGAGGATTACCACCGCGAGCGCGATGAACCCGAGACCGCCAGACATCTCTCGACCGAATGCACCCACATTGCCGATTGTCAGGGCCGCACCACCGATTCCCGCAATCGCACCGCCCGCGGTGACCCACCAGAAGCGGGTTCGCCCGACGTTGATGCCCACCGTGTCAGCAGCCAACGGATGTTCGCCGACGGCACGAGCGCGCAGACCGAGTTTGGTGCGGAACAGCATGAACCAAACCAGAGGAACGAGCACGAGGGTCAGATAGACGGTCACTCGGTTGGCAAACAGAGCCTCGCCAATCACAGGGATGTCGCTCAAGAACGGTATGCGCACGATTTCGAAGGTGCCGGGGAAGTTGGCGTTTTCACCGTCGCTGGCGAGCCACTGTGAATAGAGAAAGTTCGTCACACCAATCACGAGCACATTGATCAAAACACCGATGATGATCTGGTCGACCAGATATTTGATGGCCAGCGATGCGAGACTCATCGAAAGCAACGCCGAAGCGATTGCTGCGGTCAAGAGCCCCAGCCAAAGGTTGTCGGTCAAACTGCCCACCACGGCAGCGACAAAGGCTCCAGTCAGAAGCTGGCCTTCGATAGCAATGTTGACCACACCTACTCGTTCTGACATGACGCCGCCGAGTGCTCCGAGAATGATCGGCACTGCGAGAACCACAGCGTTCGAGAGAATGAACGAAACCGGCACGGATGCGCCTGCCGCGAGCCAAGCCAACAACGCCGTCGCGCCTAGCAAACCGAAGACCAGCGACAGCCAGATTGGGGTGTGCTTTGACCGCAGGGTCAGCAGGGTGGCCGCGATGGTGATGAATCCCATGAGCCCACCGAGCAACAGCGAGAAACCGCTCGAGCTCACCGTGAAATCTGGCACCGACATCAGGTGACCCTTTTCGGCCAGTTTGAAGGTCACGTCGGCGGGGTTTCCAAAGACACCGAAGGCGAGAAGCGTGAACACAGTGAAGATTGCCATCACGATTCCAGCCTTGGGGCTAACCGTTTGGGCAGCGCCAGAGAACATGCCCGGGGTCACTTCGATTCTGGAGGTTTTCTTTGACTTAGAAGAATTCCTCGAGTTCACGGCTTCTGGCTTGGCTTCGTCTTTGCTCATCACTTCTCCTCACTCTTTGGAAGGTGGAAGAAGGCTCGAATCAGCGGCGGGGCTGCGATGAACAGCACGATCAGCGCTTGAACCACACCCAAAATCTCCGGCGAGACACCCGCCACCTGCATCGCTGGGCTTCCGGCTTTGAAAGCTCCGAAGAGCAGTCCCGCGGCAAAGATGCCCTTGGCGCTGTTTCCGCCCAAGAGAGCGACGGTGATGGCATCAAATCCGATGTTGGCGTTAAGGCTCGTGGTGATGCCCCCGGCCTCGCTAAGGCCCTGGTTGGCAGCGGCTAACCCCGCGAAAGCTGCCGATACGGCCATTGCCCAAACGAACGTGCTTTCAACCTTGATGCCTGCTGCGCGCGCAGCGTTTGAGTTGTGACCCACCATCTTGAATCGATAGCCAATTGCCGAGCGTTCCATAAGTAGCCAATAGGCAAAGGTAGCGATGACAGCGAAGAAGATTCCGATGTGAATCTTGTAAAGGTCTCCGAACAGTGTCGGAAGCATCGCCGTCTCGGCCGGAGGATCGGACTTTGGGGTTCCTCCGCCCGTTGCAGCCAATAACAACTCAGGGGTTCGCAGCAACCAAGTGAAGAAGTTCAGCGCGACGTAGTTGAGCATGATGGTCACGATCACCTCGTGGGCTCCGGTTCGCGCCTTCAAGAAACCGACAATCGCGCCCCAGAGAGATGCACAAATGATAGCGACGATCACGGCAACGATCATGTGGATGATGGGTGGCAACTCCATGCGAGTGGAAACCCAGGTTGACCCTGCAAGACCCATCACGATCTGACCGGTTGCACCGATGTTGAACAACCCAACGCGGAAGGTGAGGGCGATTCCGAGACCGGCCATGATCAGTGGCGCCGCAAGCCTGAAGGTTTCGGTTATCGGGCGGAACATCGCAACAACATCGCGCCCCTCGGGGTTGAAGATCGCGCCCTTGAGAAGTCCGCCGTATCCGTCGGCGATTACCTTCAGCGATGCCGAAAAGAACTCACCTGGATTCGAGAAGAAGGTGGCATAGGTGGCCACCACGTCTTCGTTGAACAAGACCATGAAGATTGCACCGATGAAGAAACCGAGCAGAATCGAGAGAAACACTCGGGTGAATCCCGCCGACATGATCTCACGAAGCACATTCGAGACCTTGTCGGACTGTGCGCTCTCTTGATTTGTCTCGGGCTGCACTTTTAGCTTGGCTTTTTTGGTCACGCTGCAACACCCGCCATCATTTTGCCCAAGGTTTCACGACTCGTGTCTGCAGGAACTACCCCGACGACGCGCCCGCGATACATCACGGCTATGCGGTCGGCCAACGCAAGAACCTCATCGAGTTCGGTCGAGATGAGTAGCACCGCTGTCTGCTGCTTGTCGCGCTCATACATGATCTGATCGTGAATGAACTCGATCGAGCCAACGTCAACGCCGCGAGTTGGTTGAGCAACGAGCAGAACATCGTGCGGACGACTCATCTCGCGGGCGAGCACGACCTTTTGCTGGTTTCCGCCCGAGAGTTCTCCCGCCAAAGACTTAGAACCTTGCGTGCGAATGTCGAACTGCTCGATGGCCTTATCGGTCTCAGACTTGAGCACCTTTAGGTCGAGCAACCCGCGCTTTACGAAGGAAGCGCCGCGGTCATCCTCGTAGCTTTGATTGAGCATGAGGTTTTCTTCGATGCTAAAGTCGGCGACCAGGCCGTCTTTCTTGCGATCTTCGGGCACATAACTCAAAAACTCATCGAGGCGAGCGCGAACCGACATCGATTCCACGGATTTGCCCTTGTAGCTAATCGAACCCGAACCTTTTTCTAGGCGACGGAGCCCGACAATCGCCTCGGCAAGTTCGGTCTGTCCGTTGCCCTGAACTCCAGCGATTGCCAGCACCTCACCGGCGTGAAGTTGGAGGCTCAGGTTGTCGACGGCGGTTTGACCGCGATCGTCCAGAACGGTGATGGAATCGACCGAGAGAACGACTTCGCCAAGGTTTAGTGGCGCTTTATCGGTGCCCAGCTGCACCTCACGACCAACCATCATGCTGGCCAACTCGGATGCGGTGGAGGTCGGCTTGGCTTCGCCCACAACTTTGCCGAGGCGGATGACCACGATGCGGTCGGCCACGGCCTGAACCTCGCGCAGCTTGTGAGTGATGAAGATAATCGATGTGCCCGCTTCGGCCAACTGACGCATGATGGCCATAAGCTCATCGGTTTCCTGCGGGGTCAACACCGCGGTCGGCTCGTCTAGCACCAAGACTTTTGCGTCGCGACTCAACGCCTTGATGATTTCAACTCGTTGCTGAACGCCGACCGGCAGATCTTGGATGAGCGCATCCGGGTCGACATTGAAACCAAATCGTTCGGAGATCTCACGCACGCGATCACGCGCGGCGGCAAGGTCCATAACGCCGCCCGCTTTGGTGGGTTCGTTGCCAAGCGCCACATTCTCGGCAACGGTGAACACGGGGATGAGCATGAAGTGTTGGTGCACCATGCCGATGCCGGCACCCATGGCATCGCCTGGCCCCTTGAACTTGACCGGTTTGTCGTCAATCAGGATTTCGCCCGCATCGGCCTGGTAGAGGCCGTAGAGAACATTCATCAGGGTCGATTTGCCCGCACCGTTTTCACCAAGCAGGCTCACGATCTGGCCTGGTTCAACCACGAGGTCAATTTGGTCGTTGGCAACCAACGCACCAAAGCGTTTGGTGATGCCTTTGAGCTCTAGCTTCATCGCTGGCTAACCTCTTGAAAGTATTCGGTTGACTGCTATCAATCTACCTCAACAAAAAAGGCAAGACCGCCGAGACTTGTTAGTCTCGGCGGTCTTGTTCGACTTAGTTAGAAACTAGGCCTTTGGGTCGATCGATCCGTCGATGATTCCAGCCTTCAGCTCGTTGAGCTTGGTCCAGAGTTCTTCGCTGATCAGGGTCGAGTCGCTTAGACCGGTTCCGTCGTTCTCCAAGGTGCCAACATAAGCGTCGCCACTGAACTCAGCGCCGCCCGAAAGCTCCTTGATGATGTCGAAGGTTGCAGCGGTCATGCGCTTCTCAACCGAGGTGAGAACGATGTCGGCGTACTCAGGCGAGGTAACGGCGATGTTCTTGTCAACACCGATCATTACGCCTGGCTTGCCCGACTCGCTGATTGCTTCGCTGACTGCACCGAACTGATCTCCACCCACTGGGAAGATAACGTCAGCACCGCCTTCGATCTGAGTCTTGGCGATGGTCTTCGAGACACCGCTGTTTGGAGCGAAGTCACCCATGAAGTCTCCAGCCTTAGCAACTGGGTCCCAACCAAGAACGGTGATTGCGGTTCCGGTTTCCTTCTCGTAAGCCTTAGCTCCGTAGTAGAAACCATCCATGAACGCGGTGACTGCGTCGATCTGCATACCACCGTAGGTGCCGATGACCTTGCTGGTCGAGTAGGCAGCTGCAGCGTATCCAGCTAGGTAGCTCGACTGCTCCATTGCATAGCCAACAGGCTTGAGGTTTGCATTTCCTTCTGACCAACCATCGATGGTTACGAAGTGCATGTCAGGGTTTGCCTTGGCTGCCTCGTTTACGGCTGCCACCAGGTTGAATCCAACTGCGAAGGTTACGTCACAAGCTGCGTCGACCATGGCCTGCAGGTTTGGAGCGAAGTCTTCTGCGCTGTTCGATTCGGCATCTGCGATCTCAACACCGAGCTCTGCTTCTGCCTTGGTAAGACCGTCGTAAACCGACTCGTTGAACGACTTGTCGTTCCAGCTACCCTCATCCGAAACTGCACATGCCTTGTAGTCGACGGTTGGTGCAGCTGGTGCACACCCGGCGAAAACTAGAGCAGAGACAGCCGCGATTGACAGGGTCTTTAGCGCCTTGCCAGTAATGGTGCTCACTATATTTCCTCCTGAAAAACAGCCAATGGATTTCATTGGCTGGTTACGGGTTTAGCCTAACCCCGAGGTTTAGGCGGGTTGTCACTTTTGAGAATCAAAAGTGTTTCGTTTTCGTAAACTCTCGACTAATACATCAAGGTTAAAAAGGTCTCGCCTCCGAGAGCTAATCATCGAAGGCGAGATCGTGACCCCAAGGGGATTTGAACCCCTGCTGCCGCCGTGAGAGGGCGGTGTCCTAGGCCGCTAAACGATGGGGCCGTGAAGCAACCTTTCGATTATGCCACAGCACAGGCTGGGCGACAACCTCGGCAATTCCTCACCGCCGACAGAATCAAAACTCGGGATGCGCTGCGCCTAGTCGCGCGGAACGAAAACCTTGATGGCGGCCGGAGCTACGTCGATCTGCATTGGCTTGTTGCCCACATACTCGCCATCGGCGAAAGTCGGAATCTGCCCCGCATCCAGTGAAATCGACTTGGCTCGCACAATCTCGACCGCTGGGTGGGTTACGTGGCCACCGGTATAAACCTTGGGGAACATCTTCAAGAACGCAGGGCGGCTGAGCGGATGCACGACGAAAAGGTCGAGGTCACCGTCTTGCATGCTCGCCTCCGGAGTGATCAACATGCCGCCGCCGAATGAGCGAGAGTTCGCAACCGCGCACAGGATGGCTTGCAGTTCCCGGGGTTTACCGTCAACCACGGCCTTGTATTCGAGCGGTTTGAATACTGCGAGCTCGCGAAGCATGGCCAGAACGTATCTACTTGGCCCCTTCGGCCAACTCCACTTGTTCGCTCGCGCGTTCACCACGGCGTCGAAGCCTGCCGAGATGCTTCCGAAGTAGTGGAAGGTGCGGTCGGCGTTGGACGCTCGTCCTAGGTCGAAGTCTTTGGTGAACCCATCGAGAATAGTTTTGGCCGACGCAACGCCATCGACAACGGGCAGCCCCATGGCTCGCGCCGCGTCGTTGCCGGTGCCGCAGGCAACGAGCCCCATGGGCACAGACGTCTTGGCGCAGATATTGGCACCCATGTGTGCCATGCCGTCTCCCCCGGCAACCACGATGCCGTCGAGTCCCTCGGCGGCTACCGCCGCCCTGCCCCTTGCCAGCGCCTCGTCGAAGGATGCGGCACTCAGGTCGATGACGTCTGCGCCGCCGTCGATGAGGGTCTGCTTGGCTCGATCGCCGTGCACCTTGCCATTGCCCTTGCCCGACGTTGGATTGATGATCAGGCCTAGGCGGGGCATGCTATCTCCTTAGGAGTTGAGCGTTCGCAGCAACAATGATGGTTGAGAGCGACATTAGCACCGCACCGAGCGCTGGTGAAAGAACCAAGCCGATGCCCATGAAGGCACCCGCGGCAAGAGGAATGGCCACGATGTTGTAACCGGCAGCCCAAATAAGGTTTTGATGCATCTTCGAAACACTTCGTTTCGAAAGGTCGATGGCCGAAACTACGGCGAATGGGTCGCTGCCAACCAGCACCATTCCAGCGGACTCCATGGCAACATCCGTGCCACCGCCGATTGCAATGCCGACATT
>JBEEJJ010000020.1:0-15431 GCA_041169265.1 Actinomycetota bacterium | reverse complement strand
ATGGCTGCTAAGGCAAAGAACGAAGACACTCGTTTTCCTAAGCCAAAACCACTGACCTCGCACGGTCCTGCGCGCATCATCGCGATGTGCAACCAAAAGGGCGGCGTCGGAAAGACCACCACCGCAATCAACATGTCGGCGGCTCTAGTTGAATACGGCCGCAAGGTTCTATTGGTCGACTATGACCCTCAGGGCGCTCTATCGGCTGGGCTCGGCATAATCGCACACGACGAAATCACAATTTACGAGTTGATGCTTGACTCGAGCATCGACCCCAAGACCGCAATCAAGCACACCAAGATTCCAGGGCTAGACCTGATTCCGGCAAACATCGAGCTCTCGGCGGCTGAGATGAAGCTGGTCAACGAGTTTTCTCGCGAGAAGATCTTGGCTCGCATCCTTAAGAAGGTCGCTCCCGATTACGACGTAATCATCATCGACTGCCAGCCTTCGCTCGGACTCCTAACCGTAAACGCGCTTACCGCGGCTCATGGCGTATTGATTCCGCTCGCCTGCGAATACTTTGCTCTTCGCGGTGTTGCGATTCTCGAAGACATCATCAAGAAGGTTCAAGAAACAACCAACGACACCCTCGTGCTCGACGGCGTGCTTGCAACTATGTATGACCCTCGCACCCTGCACGCCCGAGAGGTTATGGATCGCCTCCACGACCACTTCGGCCCGAAGGTATTCCGTTCGGTGATCAACCGCACCGTCAAGTTCCCAGACGCGACCGTGGCCGCCGAGCCGATCACCTCGTTCGCGTCGAGTTCGGTAGGTGCCGAGTCTTATCGCACAGTGGCTAGAGAGCTAGTCGCCCGTGGCTCAGCTCCATAACCCCGAGCTGGTCGAGGCATCAGAAAAGGGTTCCGCCTTCGCGGTGACCCTAGCTAACTTTGAAGGCCCGTTCGACCTGCTCCTGAGTCTCATTTCTAAGCACCAGCTCGACATCACCGAGATTTCGCTTTCCAAAGTCACCGACGAGTTCATCGCCTATCTGAAGGGGCTTGATTCCGACGAAGAGATGGATCAGGCATCTGAGTTTTTGGTGATCGCTGCCACCTTGCTCGACCTCAAGATCGCCGGATTGTTGCCTCGCGGCGAGGTAGTCGACGCCGAAGACGTTGCCTTGCTCGAGGCGCGCGACCTGCTGTTTGCCCGCCTTCTGCAATACCGCGCCTTCAAGGAGATTTCGACCTGGTTCAACACCGCGCTCAACCTAGAGTCTTCACGCATCGCCAGGGATGTTCGCATCGAGGATCGCTTCAAGCAGCAGCAGCCCGAGCTCATCTGGACGCTCACCCCTGAAGAACTCGCTCGACTTGCCGAAGACACTCTGCGACCCAAAGAGATTCCGATGGTCGGACTCACTCACCTTCACGCATCGCGGGTTAGCATTCGTGAGCAGGCGACTATAGTCGTCGACCTGGTTAGGTCGCGTCAGCGAGTGACCTTTTTCGAGCTCATCAGCGAGGTCAAAGAGCGCGCCATCGTGGTCGCCCGATTCTTGTCGGTTCTCGAGCTCTATCGGCTCGATGCCATCGGATTTAGCCAAGACAATCCGCTCGGCGAACTAACCCTGATATGGCGATCAGCCAACTTTGACGATGACCAACTTGCCACCCTAGGAGCAGATTATGACGAATGAACCGGATGTCGTGCCGGCGGTAACCGATGAGGAGCTGGCCCCCGCACTCGAGGCAATCCTCATGATCACCGATGCCCCGGTGAGCCTGGTGGCCTTGGCCACAGCACTAGAGCGTCCCGTCAACATCATCCGCGACGCCGTGAACGCGCTCAAGGAAAGTTATGACGGCCAGAATCGTGGCTTCGAGCTTCGCGAGGTTGGCGGAGGCTGGCGCATTTATGTGCGGCAAGAGTTCGACTGGGCCGTGCGCATGTTCATCGCCAACGAGAACCCAACCAAGTTGAGCCAGGCGGCCCTCGAAACCCTCGCCGTGATCGCCTACAAACAGCCGATTTCGCGCGGGCAGGTAGCCAGCATCCGTGCCGTAAATGTCGACAGCGTGGTCAAGACGCTGCTAAACCGCGGGCTGATCACCGAGTTATACACTGACAGCGAAACGGGTGCCGTTCACTTTGGCACCACCGACTTGATGCTCGAACTGCTCGGCATCAACTCGCTCGACGAGCTGCCGCGCATCAGCCCATACCTGCCGGATGCAAGCGCGGAGTTCGATGAACACCACTAGAGACCGCGAAGATTCGCCCGAGGAAGCGGGCACGAATCTATACGCCGAGGTACGACTGCAAAAGGCTCTGGCTTCTGCCGGCGTTGCCTCCCGTCGAGCCTGCGAAGAGTTAATCGTGAAGGGCGCTGTGAAGGTCAACGGAAAGCTCGTTACCGAGCTCGGTTCGCGCATCAATCCCGCGGTCGATAAGGTTACGGTCAAGGGAGTGCCGATTCAGTTCGACACCTCACGCGTCTACCTAGCGCTAAACAAACCGGTCGGTGTGATCTCGACCATGCGTGACGAAGAGGGTCGTCCAGACCTGAGCCAGTATGTGCTCGATTACGATCGTGTCTTCAACATCGGCCGTTTGGATGCGGAAACCACGGGCCTCCTGCTGCTTACCAACGACGGCGAACTAGCCAATCAGTTGGCTCATCCGTCTTTCGGAGTAGAAAAAACCTATGTCGCCAAAGTTGTCGGTGACATGAGTCCGCAGGCAGTCACCGCCTTGACCGACGGATTTGAACTCGAGGATGGATTCATCCAAGCCGACCGGGCACACGTGATCGATCGGTCCAAGGGGCAAACGCTGATTGAAATCGTGCTTCACTCTGGTCGAAATCGAATCGTTCGCCGCATGCTCGACCATGTCGGTCATCCAGTGGTCGGGTTGGTGCGCAAACAGTTCGGGCCGATTCACCTGAGCACTTTGAAGGTTGGGCACGTGCGCCAACTGAGTAAAATCGAGATCGGTGCTTTATTGAAGGCCGCTACCGGCAAGCCTTCTCGAGGCCCAAGACCACCAAAGCAACACGCCAGTTCGCAAAAGAAGCGCGGCGGCGGGCCACAGAAGAGGAAATAGCCGTGATCAGAGCAATCCGCGGAGCGATCCAGCTCGATGTTGACGAGCGCGAGCACCTGCTCAAGTCGACGGCCGAACTGATCTCGAAGACTCTGCACGCGAACGACATCGACTCGTCTCAGTTGATTTCGATCCTCTTCACGGCCACTCCAGACATCACCTCAGAGTTTCCTGCCATGGCGGCACGCGAGCTGGGGCTGGGTGACGTACCTCTGATGTGCTTTGTTGAAATGGACGTCAAAAAGGCGATGCCTCGAGTCATTCGCATCATGATCAACGCCGAGACCAATAAGGCCAGAGGCGAAATCCAGCACGTCTACCTGCGCGGTGCCACGGCGCTGAGAGTGGATTTGGCTCAGTGACCCAATCCAGAATCTCCGGAACCGTTCGAATCGTTGGGGCCGGCTTGCTCGGTACATCGATTGGGTTGGCTCTGAGCAAGCACGGTGTCGACGTAGTGGTCGATGACAACTCCCCGGCAAATCAACGCCTCGCCATCGAATACGGTGCGGGTCGCAAACCCGCAGTATCGGATTCGCCCGCGCTGGTCGTGGTTTGCGTGCCACCAGATGTCACGGCTCGCACGGTCGCTGCTGAGTTGGTGGCCCATCCTGAGGCTGTAGTTACCGATGTCGCCTCGGTGAAACTCGAAATCGCGCGCGAACTTTCCGAATCGGGCGCAGACTTGAGTCGCTATGTCGGATCGCACCCGATGGCCGGACGTGAGCGCGGGGGAGCACTCGCCGGTCGTGCAGATCTTTTCTTCACTCGTCCTTGGGTAATCGCGGCGACTGCCACTTCGAGTTCAGACGCGGTTCGCCTTGTCGAGTCACTGGCGCTCGAACTAGGTGCCGCGCCAATCCGCATGGATGCCGCCACTCACGACCGCGCGGTAGCCGTGGTCTCGCACGTGCCGCAGGTTGTCTCGAGCCTGCTGGCTGCGCGGTTGAACGATGTCGCTGCCGATGACGTTGCATTGGCCGGTCAGGGGTTGCGCGACACTACTCGCATCGCAGCCAGCGACCCGAACCTTTGGATTCAGATCTTGAGTGCGAATGCCGACCAGGTTCGCCCCATCCTTGAAGCTTTGAATCAAGATTTGGCGAAGGTGGTCGCCGCACTCGACGATGTGGAGGCCAACGGTTCCCTCACCGTTTTGGGAGATGCTCTCAAACGAGGCAACTCTGGTGTTTCTCTGATTCCAGGTAAGCACGGTGCGCAGGCTCAAAACTACGCTCGCGTGGTCGTCATGATCGATGACAAGCCCGGGCAAATGGCTCGCTTGCTCACCGAAATTGGTGAAATCGGTGTGAACCTCGAAGACCTGAAGCTGGAACACTCACCTGGTGCTCAAATCGGTCTAACCGAGCTCTTCGTGCTGCCCGAGGTCGAAGGCAAATTGATCGAATCGCTTAGCGCTCGCGGATGGCGCATCGCCGGCTGATGACCGAAATCATTGCCATCGATGGTCCAGCAGGGTCTGGCAAGTCGAGCGTATCCAAGCAGGTTGCCCGTGAGCTCGGTTTCGGCTATCTCGACACCGGTGCCGCCTACCGAGCGCTTGCCTGGGCTGTCGCTCAAGGGCTGGTAGCCACCGAAACCGAGGATGCGCAAACGCGCGTCGCCCTCGAAGATTTCGACTATTCGATCTCGCTCGACCCTGATGACTTTTGGGTGAGGGTGTCTGGGCACGATGTAACCGACGCGATTCGCGAACCTAAGATCGCGCAATCGGTGAGTACGGTTGCTCAGATCCCAGAGGTTCGCGGCTACATGAAAAACCTGACTCGCGCGCTGGTGGCCGACTCTCGCAGGCCCGGAGTTGTGGTCGAGGGGCGGGACATCACGACGGTGGTCGCACCCGAAGCCAAAAATCGGATACTGCTAACCGCGACCGAAGAAGTTAGACTTAAGAGACGTTCCGCTGAACTTGCCCCAGAGCAAGCCAAGAACGTCGAACGCCAGGTTTCGGAGCGAGATGCTCAAGATTCCAAGGTTGTAGATTTCATGACTCCCGCGCCGGGGGTCACCCTCGTGGATTCCACCGAACTCAACTTCGAGCAAACCGTTGCTGCTGTTTTGTCGGTAATCCGCGCCTAGCAAGGAGACGCCATGTCCAACGAAGATTTTGACGCAGAACCAATCGACCCTGCGTTTCTTCAGCGTCTTCGCGAGCTGGATGACACCGAAGCCGAAGCCAAAGAACGTGCCCTTAGAGCCGGGCTAGACGACTATGAACTTGAGGTCGAAGACTTCGACGTGCTCGACATCGAACTCGACCAACTCGACGGTCCCGTTTATCTGCCGGCATTGCCCGTGCTTGCCATCGTCGGCCGACCCAACGTGGGAAAGTCGGCACTCGTGAACCGCATCCTGGGTCGTCGTGAGGCTGTCGTCGAAGACAAGCCGGGCGTGACTCGCGACCGCATCTCTTACAAAGCCGAATGGAACGAGCGCAAGTTCACGCTCGTCGACACCGGAGGCTGGGAGCCAGATGCCAAGGGCATAGACCTGAGCGTCGCTCTCCAATCGGAAATCGCGGTCGAGCTCGCCGACGCCGTGCTCTTCGTGGTTGACGCAACCGTAGGCCCAACCTCGACCGATGAGCGCGTGGTCAAAATGCTCCGCGCCAGCAAGAAGCCGGTCATCCTCGTTGCCAACAAGATCGATGACTCGCGCCAAGAACCAGAAGCGGCCAGCCTCTGGTCGCTCGGTCTGGGTGAGCCATACCCGGTTTCGGCCCTGCACGGACGAGGCGTTGCCGACATGCTCGATGCAGCCATGAAGGTGCTGCCGAAGATCAGCAACGTGGCGAAGCAAGAAGTCGGTGGACCACGACGAGTGGCTCTCATCGGCCGCCCGAACGTTGGAAAGTCGTCGCTCTTGAACAAGGCTGTCGGAAGTGAACGCGCCGTGGTCAACGACTTGGCCGGCACGACTCGCGACCCGATCGACGAGCAAGTCGAACTTGCTGGCAAGGTCTGGCGCTTCGTGGACACCGCCGGTATTCGCCGTCGAGTTCACCTTCAGCAAGGTGCCGATTTTTATGCGTCACTTCGCACCGCCGCCGCTCTTGAGCGTGCCGAGGTTGCTGTGGTGTTGCTCGATGTAACCCAACCAATCAGCGAAGCCGACATCCGCATCGTCGACATGGTTCTCGAATCCGGTCGCGCCCTGGTGCTCGCCTTCAACAAATGGGACATGCTTGACGACGAACGTCGTCGTTATCTCGAGCGCGAAATCGAGCAAGACCTCGCACACGTCGACTGGGCGCCACGGGTCAACATTTCGGCCAAGACCGGCCGACACCTCGAGAAGCTTGTGCCCGCGCTAGAAGTCGCACTTGACTCGTGGGACCAGCGCATCCAGACCGGCAAGCTCAACGCCTTCATCCAAGAACTGGTCATGGAGAACCCGCACCCGGTTCGCGGTGGAAAGCAGCCGCGCATCCTGTTTGCGACCCAGGCGAGCAGCCGTCCGCCGAAGTTCGTGCTCTTCACCACCGGATTCCTCGACCCTGGATATCGTCGATTCATTCAGCGACGTCTTCGCGAAACCTACGGTTTCGAAGGCACCCCGATCGAGGTTTCAATGCGAGTGCGCGAAAAGCGCAAGCGCACCTAGGTCTTAGACTTATTGCCGTCGCTGGTGCGACAACGGGCTATAGCGCAGCTTGGTAGCGCACTTGTCTGGGGGACAAGGGGTCGCCGGTTCAAATCCGGCTAGCCCGACCATAACGTTTCAAAATCGGCCGCCTCAGGCGCAAAAACGAGAGCATAGAATCGCAACATGGCTGAGATGAGCATCGCAAGACAACTGCTCACGGTTCCCAATATGCTCAGCCTTCTGCGCCTGGCACTAGTGCCGGTTTTTCTTTGGTTGGTCTTGACCGAGCAAAACGGTTTTGCACTTCTTACGTTGGTCATCGCAAGCGCGACCGACTACCTCGACGGTTACTTTGCCCGCAAACTTGGTCAGGTCACCAGGATGGGGCAACTGCTCGATCCCGCAGCCGACCGGCTCTACATCCTGGCGACACTGATTGGGTTGGCAGTTACCGGAACGATCCCGGTTTGGTTGCCTTTTGTCATCATCGGCAGGGATGTGCTTCTTTTGGTCACTTACCCGATGCTGGCATCGCGTGGCTTTGGCCCACTACCCGTGCACTTTCTTGGCAAGGCTGGAACGTTCGCTCTGCTCTATGCGTTCCCGCTTTTGCTCATGGTCAAGGTCTGGCCAGGGGCCGAATTGGTCATCTTGCCGATCGCGTGGGCCTTTGCGATTTGGGGCGTTGGGCTCTATTGGTGGTCGGGATTTATCTATCTCAAGCAGCTTTCGGCAGTCGTAAAATCGACACCAAAATTAACCACTAGGCTTAGGGCAATGAAAGGAGAGCAATGACCGCCGATGACTTCAATTCAGACGAAGTTGAATCGACCCAAAACTTCGCCGAAGCACTTGTCGAAGACCAAAACAGCGGTCTGGATGCTCGCGATATAGCCGCCATCGAAGCTCTTCCAACTGGCCACGCACTTCTAATAATCACGCGAGGATACGAAGAGGGATCGCGCTTTCTGATTGACTCCGACGTGACCCTGGTTGGTCGTCATCCAAAGGCCGACATTTTTCTCGACGACGTAACCGTGTCTCGCCGTCACGCCGAGTTCGTTCGAACCGAAAACTCTTTCAAAGTTCGCGATCTGGCCTCGCTCAATGGAACCTATTACAACGGGCGCCGCGTCGACGAGGTTCTGCTCGAAGACGGTGCCGAGGTTCAAATCGGCAAGTTCAAACTTTCGTTCTTCTCCTCGAAGGCGGGCCGATAGTCGTGGCTCAGGTTTCTTCGGTAACTAACATTCAACCGCGCTCGGTCAAGCTGCTAACTATCGGCCAGGTTCTGACCCTGCTCCAACCAGAGTTCGCCGAACTCAGCCCTTCCAAACTTCGTTTTCTCGAAGAGCAAGAGTTGGTCACACCTCAGCGCACCGCATCCGGTTATCGCAAATACACCGAACTCGATGTCGACCGCGTTCGCATTGTGCTCGAACTGCAGCGTGACAAGTACTTGCCACTCAAGGTGATTCGCCAGTACCTGGCCGACATCGACGCAGGCAAAGCGCCTACCCTGCCGGGCACCAACGCGCCGGTTGTCGAGCACCTGCGCCAATCCAAGGGCAAGCGATTCACCGAGATCGAGCTGATCGCTGAGACCGCCATTACTCCAGCCATCATTGCGGATGCGCAAGCCTCCGGTCTTCTGGGCCAAGAACCTTTCGAGGGTTCCGATGTCGAGATCGCGCGCGCCCTGATGCACCTGCAACGCTTCGGCATTCAGCCTCGTCACCTTCGCGGCATCAAAGCAGCGGCCGACCGAGAGATCGGAATCGTTGAGGGCGTGGTTGCCCCGGTTTTGGCCAAGAAAGACACCTCGAGTCGTTCACGTGCAGCGCACTACGCCATGGAGATTTCTAACCAGTTCGCAGCGATTCACGCCGAATTGGTGCGCTCGGTCATCGCAAAGATGGACAAGTAGCAGTTCGCGACACGCCGAACAAAAAAATTAACCCCCCATTACTCACCGAGTGGTCAACAATTAAACCTGTACTTGAACCTGAAGGGAGCCGCGATGACTGAAATCGACGCACCCGATGGCGACTACACCAGCGACATGCTGTTCACCGAGGGCTTGCCTTCGGTTGACCCTAAGCTCGGCTACCGAGGAATCCCGGCCGCTGCAGCCGCAGGAATTTCATACCGACAGCTCGATTACTGGGACCGAACCGGTCTAGTCGAGCCAAGCGTGCGCCACGCCAGCGGGTCTGGTAGTCAACGTTTATACGCTTTCCGCGACATCCTGGTTTTGAAGCTAGTCAAGCGTCTGCTCGATACCGGAGTTTCACTTCAGCAGATTCGACTTGCCGTCGATCAACTCAGAGCAGCTGGATTCAACGATCTCGCCAAAATCACTTTGATGTCTGATGGCGCTCGCGTTTATTTGTGCACCACGCAAGACGAAGTGATTGACCTCGTCGGCCGCGGTCAGGGTGTTTTCGGAATCGCGGTTGGCCGCGTTCTTCGCGAAGTAGAGGCGACTCTGGTCAACATGACTCCATCTTCACTCGAAGAGGTTGATGAGTTGGCTGCCCGCCGCAGCGCCCGCAAAGCGGTCTAGAACTTACTTAGCTTCGTCGCTCGAAGATTCGGCGGAGTCGCCCTTGATTTTCGACAAATCGTCTTGGTCATCATCCTTGACCGAACTGCCAATCAGGGTTTCGATGCTTTTGCCTCGTTTGGTCTTGATCAAGCGCTTCTGACGGCGCGGGCGTCTGGCTAACTCGACATCCTCGTCATAGGGGTTGTCGTTGAAATCGAGCAACAGCCGGTCAAGCACAGCGTCGAACATTTCGGCTACCAAACTCGCGGTTTCGCCAGGCCACCCGTGGATCGGGCGAGCAGCTCCCTGAGCCTGCTGAATCGTCGACTTCTCTTCAAAATACTGGGGGATGAGGCGGCCGGGATATTTCTCGGTCAGCTCGTTCAAGCGAAACTGATGTTCTTTGCTCAGGGGCTTGTAGCGATTGACCACCACACCGAAGAGCCTCAGCCTTCTGGTCACCTCTTTGCGCATGGTGTTTACGGCTCGGGTGCTGCGTTCGGCGGCCACCACCGAGAACAAGCTCGGTTCGGTGACAATCAGGATTCGATCCGATGCAACCCAAGCGGTTTTAGTTAGTCCGTTCAACGACGGGGGTGTGTCGATGATGACCAGGTCATAGTCTTCTTCGACGCGACTCAGGGCAACTTCGAGACGCCAGAGTTCCTTCGCGTGCGGTGCGGGATCGTCGTTGCTCTGAATGTATGGGCTACCGACCAGCACATCTAGCTTCGAAGGCTGAATTTTGTTCCAACTAGCGGATACGATTGCTTTATGCACAACGTTGTGCCGGGGCTTTTTCAGCACGTTGGCAACTGTCGTGTCGAACTCCCCAATGGCGCCTAAACCGGTGGTCGCATCGCACTGCGGGTCGAGGTCTACCACGAGAGTGCGTAGTCCACGAGCATAAGCAGCGGAGGCAACACCAAGGGCTATCGTGGTCTTGCCTACGCCCCCTTTCAGGGAGCTGACGCTTAGAACATGCACGCCTATAGGCTACCTTTTTATCAGCGCCAGTTGAATCAACAACCACCGAGCCTTAGGACCTAATGTTCAAAAAGATTCTCGTAGCCAACCGTGGTGAGATCGCTATTCGCGCCTTTCGAGCCGCTTATGAACTCGGTGCCGCCACCGTCGCAGTTTTTCCCTACGAGGACCGCAACTCCAGTCACCGCTTGAAGGCGGACGAGGCCTATCAGATTGGTGTCGAGGGACACCCGGTTCGCGCATACCTTGACGTCGCCGAGATCATTCGTGTGGCCAAGGAATCTGGCGCGGATGCGATTTATCCGGGCTACGGCTTCTTGTCGGAAAATCCAGATCTCGCTCGCGCTGCCGCCGAAAACGGCATCACTTTTATCGGCCCGAAGGCAGACGTTCTCGAACTCGCCGGAAACAAGGTAAATGCAAAAGAGGCTGCCATTGCCGCTGGCGTGCCCGTGCTCAAGTCGAGCCCGTCGTCGGCGAATGTCGATGAGCTGCTTGCCCAAGCCGATGCCATCGGTTTCCCGCTGTTCGTAAAGGCCGTCGCCGGTGGTGGTGGTCGCGGTATGCGACGAGTCGCCGAAAAGTCGCTCCTTGCCGCAGCGCTCGCCGAAGCGATGCGTGAGGCCGACGCCGCGTTCGGAGACGCTCGAGTGTTCCTCGAGCAGGCTGTGCTTCGACCTCGTCACATCGAGGTTCAGATTCTCGCCGATGCTGCAGGCAACGTCGTGCACCTGTTCGAGCGTGACTGCTCGGTTCAGCGTCGCAACCAAAAGGTCGTCGAGATCGCACCAGCGCCACTGCTCGACGAAGATCTGCGTCAAGCGCTCTACCGCGATGCCGTGGCATTTGCCAAGCAGATCGGTTATTCGAATGCGGGAACCGTCGAGTTCCTGATCGACACCGTCGGGCCAAACGCCGGCAAGCACGTCTTCATCGAGATGAACCCACGCATTCAGGTGGAGCACACGGTTTCAGAAGAGATCACGGATGTCGACCTTGTGCAGAGCCAGATGCGAATCGCATCGGGCGAGACCCTCCCTGAACTCGGCTTGAGCCAAGACACCATCACGATGCATGGCTTTGCGATTCAGTGCCGCATCACCACTGAAGATCCATCGCAGGGCTTCCGTCCCGACACCGGAAAGATCACTACTTACCGCTCGCCAGGAGGCGCTGGAATCCGTCTCGACGGTGGCACAATCTCGGCAGGTAGCGAGGTCAGCCCGCACTTCGACTCCTTGCTCGTCAAGCTAATTTCCAAGGGCAAGGACTTTCCGACCGCGGTCATTCGTGCCCGTCGCGCGCTAGCCGAGTTCCGCATCCGTGGTGTTTCTACCAACATCGCTTTCTTGCAAGCCGTGATGGCCGACGAAACCTTCGCCAGCGGAGACCTCAGCACCGCATTCATCGACGAGCGCCCGCAACTCTTCACCGCTGCACCGTCTAAAGACCGTGGCACCAAGATCATCACCTTCTTGGCTGACGTTACGGTAAACCAGCCTTACGGCCCTCGAAACGGGCGTCTCTCTCCAGCGGTCAAGTTGCCGAAGATCGATGTGAGTGCTCCGGCTCCGGCGGGCTCTCGTCAAGCGCTGCTAGAGCTTGGCCCGGAAAAGTTCGCTCAGGCTCTGCGCGAACAGAGTGCCGTGGCGATTACCGACACGACCTTCCGTGACGCCCACCAATCGCTGCTTGCCACTCGAGTTCGCGGTCGTGACCTGGTTCAGGTTGCACCTTATGTGGCTCGACTGACCCCGCAGTTGCTTTCGGTCGAAGCCTGGGGCGGCGCTACCTACGATGTGGCTCTGCGCTTCCTTGGTGAAGACCCGTGGGAACGACTAGCGGCTCTGCGCGCGGCAATGCCAAACCTATGCATCCAGATGCTGCTGCGCGGTCGCAACACGGTAGGCTACACGCCTTATCCGACCGAGGTGACCGAAGCCTTCGTCAAAGAAGCTGCCGCCACCGGAATCGACATTTTCCGTATTTTCGACGCGTTGAACGATGTTGAGCAAATGCGCCCAGCAATCGAGGCAGTGCTTCGAACCGAAACTGCGCTCGCCGAAGTGGCGCTCTGCTACACGGCCGACCTGCTCGATCCGAATGAGAAGCTCTACACCCTTGACTACTACCTGAACCTAGCCGATGAAATCGTCAAGGCTGGAGCCCACATCCTTGCGATTAAGGACATGGCCGGACTACTTCGCCCTGCCGCTGCGGCCAAGCTGGTGAAAGCTCTACGCGAGCGTTTTGATCTTCCAGTGCACCTGCACACCCACGACACCGCAGGTGGTCAGTTGGCAACTCTGATGGCTGCGATTGACGCCGGCGTAGATGCCGTGGACGTTGCATCGGCCCCTATGGCTGGCACAACCAGTCAGCCTTCGGCATCCGCGCTTGTCGCGGCCTTGGCTCACACCGAACGTGACTCTGGCATTCCGCTTGACTCCGTTACCGCTCTCGAGCCCTACTGGGAGTCGGTGCGTACCGTGTATGCGCCGTTCGAGTCTGGTTTACCAGGCCCGACGGGTCGCGTCTACAAGCACGAAATTCCGGGCGGTCAGTTGTCGAACCTCCGCCAGCAAGCGATCGCTCTCGGTTTGGGCAACCAGTTCGAACGAGTCGAAGACATGTATGCCGCAGCAAACCTGATTCTCGGCCGTCCGACCAAAGTGACCCCATCATCCAAGGTGGTCGGCGACTTGGCGCTTCACCTGGTTGCCGTTGGTGCCGACCCAGCAGACTTTGCCGAAAACCCCCAGAACTACGACATTCCAGACTCGGTGATTGGCTTCATGGCAGGAGAGTTGGGCGACCTGCCCGGTGGCTGGCCAGAACCGTTCCGCACCAAAGTACTTCAGGGCAAATCTCCCAAGTTTGGCCTCACCGCAGTATCGGCAGAAGACCTCGAAAAGCTTGGTTCAACGGATGCACGCATCCGTCGCTCAACCTTGAACAGACTTCTGTTCCCAGGCCCTACCGCTGACTTCGAAAAGTCGCGGGAGACTTACGGCAACCTCGACCAGGTCGACACCGTCGATTACCTATACGGACTCGAGGCTGGTCGCGAGCACGTGGTGCAAATCACCAAGGGAATCCGTTTGTATGTTGGACTCGAAGCCATAGGCACGCCGGACGCCAAGGGTTTCAGAACCGTGATGGCTACCCTCAACGGTCAGCTTCGTCCGATCAACATCCGCGACCGCAAGATCTCGGTCAACTTGCCTCAGGCCGAGAAGGCCGATACCAAGAACCTTGGCCACGTTGCCGCGCCATTCCAAGGCGTGGTCACCGTGCAAACCGTCGTGGGCGCGCACATTGAGATCGGTCAGGCCGTTGCCACGATCGAAGCCATGAAGATGGAGGCGACGATCACTGCCAGTGCATCCGGCGTGGTCAAGCGCATCGCGATTGGCAAGACTCAAAGCGTCGACGCTGGCGATCTCATCCTGGTGGTCGAGCCAGAATAAGTCGCTGGCCTCGGCTAGACTTTCCAAAAGCCAGTGGATTTCACTGCACTAGCATCACGGGAGTGACATGGGTTTTTTTGACAAGAACGAGGGCGAGCTCGAAAACGAGCAGGTCGAATCGGTCGGCACCCACTCACTGGCTGAAACAGCCGTAGAGCCAGGCGTTGTCGATGTAGCTCCAGCCACCGCATCCGTCGAAATCATCAGGGATGAGCGCCCAGTAGTCGAGGCTCCAATCGAGGCTCAGCCGCTCTCTCGTCGCACCAACTACACCCGCCGGGACTCGCTTCGAGGCGAAACCTTCGACCAACCCGAGCCTGCCGCCATGCTCACTGCCGATCGTCTGATCGACAGCACGCGCCGCAACCGTCCGGCTCCAGAATCGGGCTTCCGTCGCTTCCTTTACTTTGCAACCCTGAAGCTGGTAAACCTCGGCGACTCGGCCAAGGTTCGCGCCCGCAAGGCTATCGACGCCCGAATCGGAGCGCCTCTCGATGGTCGTGCCAAGTTTGTTCCCGTGCTAACCCGAAAGGGTGGAGTGGGAAAGACCACCGTCAGCACTCTGTTGGGAATGGCCCTCGCACTGTCGCGTGAAGACCGAATCATTGCGATCGACGCCAACCCAGACCGCGGAACGCTTGCCGAGCGCGTCAGCAAGTCGACCCGATTCACGGTTCGCGACGTGGTCAACCGTGCCGCTGCAATTGACGGCTTCACCGACTTCTCGACCATGGTTTCGCGAGACATTACTCGTCTCGACGTTCTTGCATCAGACCCAGACCCGATGCTTTCCGAAGCCTTCGACGAAGGCGACTACAACGTTGTTGCCGACATGGCGGCACGCTATTACTCGATCGTGCTCACCGACTGCGGAACAGGCATCGTGCACTCGGTAATGCGTCCGACACTGCAGCGAGCAAGCGGACTCGTCATCGTTTCTGGTGGATCGGTGGACGAGGCACGACTCGCATCTGAGACCCTCACCTGGCTCGAGGCTAACGGTTATGGCGACCTCGTTCGCCAGTCGGTGGTTGCCCTGAACACCGCCACCCAAGCGACTCAGCTGGTTAAGCTCGATGAAATCGAACAGCACTTCCGCACTCGAGTGCGCCACGTGGTTCGCATCCCTTACGACCCCGCCTTGGCCGCCGGATCGGTGATCAAGTTCTCGAGCCTCCGCAAAGCCACCCAAGAGGCGGCTCGTGAGCTTGCAGCCATCGTCGTAGACGGACTAACCGAGAACATCTAGTCTTGGCCGTTCGCGAGATACGCCTGCTCGGCGACCCAGTTTTGAAGACCGTTTGCGCCCCCGTCGTAAACCTCGCCGAAGCCGCATCCCTGATTGAAGACCTGCTAGAAACCACTCAACTGCCCGGTCGTGCAGGCGTTGCGGCACCTCAAATCGGTGTCGGGCTGCGCGCGTTTAGCTATCACGTAGACAAAGAGCTCGGCTACCTCATCAACCCGAAGATCGTCGAGACGATTGGTGAAAAGGTTCTGCTCGAAGAAGGCTGCCTATCGGTTCCCGGTCTCTGGCACAAGACTCCTCGTTTCGAAGAGGTTGTCGCAGAAGGCGTCGATCTTGACGGGCAGACGGTTCGAATTCACGGCAAGGGTTTGTTAGCGCAAGCGCTTCAGCACGAGTGCGATCACCTCGACGGTATGGTCTATTTGGACCGACTCGAACTCGACGAGCGCAGGGATGCGATGCGCAAGCTGCGCGAAACCGACTGGTTCCTGAAGGGCTAGTGGTTGACTGCGGC
>JBEEJJ010000019.1:0-15716 GCA_041169265.1 Actinomycetota bacterium | reverse complement strand
ACAGCGACGGTTTCGAACGGCCAAACAACTTTCCGGTACACGATTAGCTTGGCTAACTCAGGTTCGTCAGCACTTTCGGTCGACCAGGTAACCGATGACCCCGACAACTCGCTCTCGTATCGAGCCGGAACCGCTACCTTCAACTCGGCCAGCATCCTTGACCCATCTTGGAGCGCGGATGGCACCAACCTGATATTCTCGGGACCTTTTGCCGTGCCTGCCAACTCAACCAAGACACTGGTTTATGACCTTTATGTCGGAACATGTGCTTCGGGTTCATACACGTATTCGAACTCGGCAACGGCAACGGTAGGTTCGACCATCATCGGTTCGGGCGCTACCACCATGTCGGTTACGGCGGCGTCTGGAACCTGTGGTTCCACATCCGTGACGGCGACGACCACCACTACCACTCTGCCGATCGAAGTTGACACCGACGTCGCAACGGTAACTGGCAACACCACCGCCACTATCTATGGCCTCGTTGACCCTAACGGCGACACAGGAAGCACCGTGTTCTTCGACTATGGAACGTCTCCAACACTCGCTTCATACACGCGCACCAACGTGGGAACCACGAACGCCCAGACCACCGCTTACTCGGTAAACAAGGCGCTCACAGGGCTGACTTCGGGAACGGTCTACTACTACCGCGTCGGCGCAGGCTCCGTGCTCGGTTCAATTCTTTCGTTTGTGACGACCGAACCTGCCGCAAACCCAACTGCAACAACGGGCTCGGTCTCTGGCATGACTCTGGTCTCGTCAAAGATCGACCTCACACTTAGTGGCACCGTCGACCCGAACCAAATTACTAACGGCGCGAAAATTACTTTCCAATACGCAACTGATTCATCAAACGGATCGTGTTCGACACTCGGCACCGCCGTAAACGTCCCGTCAAACGGATTTCTCCAAGATGACACAAACGCAGATGTAATTCTTGCAGGTGCCTTCGCAACCGAAGTAAACACTGGCTCGCTCGTCACCGGACTCACCAACAACACGTATTACTGTTTCAAGGTTCGCGGTTGGTATAACGCGTCGAGCGCTAACTGGTCGACGGCAGTTGACGGAGCTTGGGTGAGCTTCTTGGCTAAGGTTCGCCTGACGCAGACGATTGACTACCCGGTTCCTTCCACCATGGTCGTGGATGAAGTTCAATCGACCACTGCAACCGCTTCCTCGAGCTTGGCCATCACCTACACAAGCAACACCCCCGACGTCTGTACGGTCAATGCCTCGACCGGTGCCGTCACCGGTGTCTCGGCAGGCACCTGTTCGATCACTGCAAGCCAGCCCGGAGACAACAACTACGATCCAGCGGCAGATGTCACCGTGTTCTTCACGGTGAATCCTTTGCCACCGATCATCACAAACACTTCCCTGGCTTCGGGCACGATTCAATCGAGCTACACCGAAACCCTGACCGCGTCTCAAGGCAACGGAACCTACTCGAACTGGACCCTGACTGCAGGGTCGCTTCCAACTGGATTGACCTTGAACTCGTCCACGGGTGTGATCTCTGGAACTCCGACGACAGCTGGAACTTACTCTGTTACTTTCACGGTAGACAGCGGAACACAGACCAGCGTAACCAAGACTCTTTCGATAGTCATCGACAAACTTCCGCAGACCATCACGTTCGCTACCCCGTCAAATTCTCAGATCTCAGATGGCACGAAATCTGTTTCGGCAACTACCGATGCAACCGGTCTCCATGTCACATTGACCTCGAACACCACGTCGGTCTGTACCGTTGCGGCGTCGCCAACAACGAGCCCGTTCACCATCAACCTGGTTGGTCAAGGCACTTGTGAGCTGGTGGCTTCGCAATCTGGAAACTCTTCTTATAACGCAGCCACGAACGTGACTCGGCAGTTCTTGGTTACTGGCCCGTCATACACCCTAACCTTCGACCCAAACAGCAGTTTCGGCAGCGCATCCACGACAGGTAATGCACCGAGCCCGGTAACCTCGAACGTTTCATGGGCAGCCGCCGGAAACACGGGTTCGCCAGCCCTGGCCAAATCTGGCTACACCTTCGCGGGTTGGACAGAAAATGCAGATGGCACTGGAACCAGCTATGCCGTTGGTGACCTGGTTTCGCTCAGCTCTAACAAGACGATCTACGCCAAGTGGAACCTAATCACTTACACAATCACCTACAAAAACACGAGCAGCACCGGTGGCTCCGTGCCGAGTGCAACGGTCGGTGTTGGCGGTGTTACCGTGGCCTCGAACTCGGGTTCACTCGTTCGCACAAACTATTACCTGTCAGGCTGGACAATCGGTGGCACAACTTATGCCTTCGGTGACAGCTACACGCTTTCGGCAGACGTGGACGCAGAGCCGATTTGGTCTCAATACACACTGACCTACACCGACAGCCTGGCTAACTCCGGCACGGTGCCTAGCGCAACGCTGGGATATGGCTCGGTTAGCCTAGCCTCGAACACCGGTCGCCTGACTCGCACCGGTGGCTGGGTTTTCGCCGGTTGGACAATCAACGGGGTTGACTACGACGCTGGTCACAGCTTCACCCTGACCTCGAACGAGACGGCAACATCCCGTTGGGTTCTCGGTGGCTTTGTTCTTCACTATCTTGACACCGATGCGGACTCAGGTGCGGCTCCTGCCGACGATGTGGCCGCAGCCGGAGTAACCATCGGCGACTCGGGCACGCTCGTCCGTTCTGGTTATTACTTTGTTGGATGGCGAATTGGTTCGCAGACCTACTCTGAGGGTGACAGCTACACCCTCACCGCAAACACGGACGCGACTCCGGTTTGGGGTCAATACACATTGACCTACTCTGCGCCAACTAAGGATCGTGGAACGGCACCGGGCGACCTGCTCTATTCGGGTTCGATAACACTTGATGCCACTGGAGGAACCTTCGAGCGCGATGGTTATTACCTAAGCGGCTGGCTAATTGACAGCGTTGCCTTCGACCTAGGTGACCCCTACAGCCTTACAGCCAACAAGACGGCTACCGCGATTTGGAGCCAGTACACGCTTAGCTATGTAGGAACTAACTCCTCCTCGGGTACTGCGCCATCCTCGCAAAACGGTGCTGGGTCTATTACACTCGCGACAAACAGTGGAAACCTTGCTCGCAACAATTTCTATCTCGCGGGTTGGACCATCAATGGCGTGAACTACGGACTTGGCGCGACCTACACTCTCACGGGAAGCGTGACTGCAAGCCCACGCTGGGCTCAGTATGCGCTTACCTTCCTAGGCGCTGGTGCAACCGGCGGAAGCACCCCGGCTAACACGAACGCGGTCGGTAACTATACGTTGCCAACCAACTCGGGAAACCTGGTTCGCAGCGGATTCAGCTTCGCTGGCTGGGTAATCGGAAGCACTACCTACCAAGCGGGCGACACCTATAACGTAACGAAGAACGCCAACATCTTTGCCCGGTGGTTGCGTTGCTCACTGACCTACGAAGCCCCGACCAAGAGCAGCGGCTCCGTTCCTCGTTCTGTGACTGGATGCGTCACGGTTTCACTTGCCAAGAACACCGGTTCGCTAACCCGCAACGGTTACTTCTTAGCCGGATGGTCGATTGGTGGAACCACCTACAACCCGGGTGACAGCTTCACGATCACAACCACCACAACAGCATCCGCCGTCTGGCAGCGTTACTCGATCACCTACCTAGCCGCTGAGGCCACTGGTGGAACAGTTCCAGCCAACACCTTTGGATCAGGCAACACGGTTCTTGCGGGCAACACCGGAAACCTCGTTCGAGACAACTACTACTTCGCGGGCTGGTATCTGGGTTCTAATCCTTATGCCACCGGTGCCACATACGACCTAAGGGCAAACATCTTTGCCTTCGCCAACTGGCAACAGTACAAGGTCACCTACAAGACCACCGGCGCGGATGGGGGCACAATCGCTGCCGACGCCATCACCATGGGCTATCGAAACTTGCCGGTGGCGACATACGGAACTCTATATAAAAACGGGTACTTGTTCTCCGGATGGAACATCGGTGGCACGATCTATCAGCCTAGATCGACGATTGACCTAACCGGCAACGTTGACGCCGAACCCGTCTGGACCCAATGCCAGGTTACCTACAACGGGCAACAGGCGAACTCGGGAACGGTTCCGAGTGCCACTTTGGGTTGCTCCAACGTTATCGCCGGATCCGGCACATTAGCTCGTCGAAACTTCTACTTCGGCGGTTGGGCAATCGATGGCGTCGTCTATCAGCCTGGCGAAACCGTGACACTCGCTGGACACCGCACTGCTTATGCCGTTTGGAAGAAATACACAATGTCGTTTGATGGGTCTAGCGCTGATAGTGGCTCTGCGCCTGCAAACGTGTTCCACTTCGGCAGCATGACCATTCCTAGAAATACTGGTTCACTAGCGAAAGCTGGATATTACGTTTCGGGCTGGCGAATCAACGGAGTCGACTACCGCTTCGGAAGCAGCTACACCCTGAATTCAGATGTGGTCGCGTCACCGATTTGGTCGCAGTACACGATCACCTACGCGAGCATTCCGCTTTACTCCGGTTCGCTCCCCGCGGCGACGAACGGATTCGGCACGACTGAGTTGGCGAACCTGCAAGGCTTGGCTCAAGCCCCGACCAGAACCGGCTTCACCTTCGGTGGCTGGGTGATTGGTGGCGTGGTTTACCAACCGAACGACGCCTACAACTTGACCGGAAACGTAACGGCCTACGTTCGATGGGTTCGTACTCGATAAGTCCTGGCTAGGTCTGCCAGTGGGCTTTGGCGTGCGTTAGCCGGCCCTAAGCATCAGCATGAACTGGCCGCCGCCTGGGTTGACCTGAGTTTCAAAGCGCACACCCGGCGCGAACCGACTGAGTCGATCTAGCAGCCACTCGGCTGCCGCGTCGGCATCGTCCGCGGTCATGCAACGTGCCACCAACTCGCGTCCACCCTTACGCGACAGGCGTTCGACGGTCTCAACAATCGGTGCAGGCTCTGCCACCAGCAGGTGCTCGGCCCAAGGCACTACAGGCGCAATCTTGCCTTTCATGGTGTTGCACGCGCGGTGAGCCAAACGTTCCACGCCAGCCCCACCCTTCTTACCCTTCGCCAAGCCAAAGCTGTCGACACTCGGGCCGAGATCGGCGTTCACCGACGCATCCGGGTCGACCGGAGCATCACACAACCAGCAGCGCCAACCGTCGGCATCGCCGACGCGGTCGAGGTCACTCATTTGCGCATCCCTTCGATTTGAGAACTACTCTAGCCAGCGAGATCGGGCACGGTCTTTGGGCGCACAATGAAAATCAAGCTGAGCAGGCCGACCAAGTAAGCCCCGCCCATCATCATGCCCAGCGGCGCCGCGTTGTCGAGTGGCACTAGCGTGTAAATCGGCGAGAACAACGAAGTCACCAAGAAGTTAGAAACACCCAACAGGGATGCGGCGGTGCCAGCCTCGTGTCCGTGCGGGGTCAGCGCGAGCGTCTGGATCAGCGGAATAGTTGCTCCGAAGGCCAGAATCAGCACCGCGAAGGCAATCTCGGCGAGCGCAAATGGGGCTTCGATTACACCGAATATGGTCAAGGCAAGGCCTGAACCGACGGCCGCGGCCACCGTGCCAACCAGCACCCACTGAGCCTTGAATTTCGCACCGAGTCGAGCTCCGATCTGAACACCGACAACCGACATCAGCGAGTTGAAAGAGAACCAGAAGCCGAACTCGTCGACGGTTAGCCCATAACCACCTTCGCGGAAGAGGAATGGCACCACGTTCAAATAGGCAAAGAGCGAAACGGTCTGAGCAACCGAAACGATCAGCAGACCGATATAGATTCGGTCGCGCAGCACGGCAACAAAGCGCTTGCCCATCCCGGCGAAGGCTGACTCCTTGCGGTCATCCTCGTGCAGCGTTTCCTTGAGAAACAGGATCGCCAAGAGGGCCACCACCGAGCCGAATCCGGCGAAGATTCCGAACACCTCGCGCCAGAGCACAACCTGGCTGAGCCAAGCACCGACGATGGGGCCGAGAATCGGCGATAGACCTTGCACGAGAAACACCCGCGAGAGCATTTTCATCATCGGCTTGCCAGCATAGAGGTCGCGCACCACGGCGTTCGCAAGAACACCTGCTGCGGATGCACCGATGGCCATGATGGTTCGAAGAGCGATGAAGGTTTCGATGTTGGTTGCCCACAGCATCCCCAGTGCCGCCGACGCATAGAGCACCACAGCCACGATCATTGGGAGACGACGACCAATCGAATCGCTGAGTGTGCCAGCGAAGATTTGCCCGAAAGCGAAACCGAGGGTCACACCGGTCATGCTGAACTGAATCAGCGCACTGGTGACATCGAAGTCTTTTTCAATCGCCGGGTAAGAGGCGAGATAGGGGTCGATTGTGAACGGTTGAAGGCACATCGACAGGCCAAGCAGCAGGATAAAGATCAGACGTTGCTGCTTGGTTATTGAACTCACTAACCGAGTCTAACGCCGCTCTTTGGTGACGGGTGGCGGCTCACGGATGCCGCTTCCGATGCGCTTAAGATTGGAGACATGTCTGACTTCAAATTCCTCAAAGGTTCTGAAGACTGGTGGCGTCAAGCCGTGGTCTACCAAATCTATCCGCGCTCATTCGCCGACTCTAATGGTGACGGCATCGGTGACATCCGGGGAATTATCAGTCGTGCGGATTACCTTAAGTCGCTCGGAATCGACGCGGTGTGGCTTAGCCCGCACTACCCTTCGGCTCTCGCCGACGGCGGCTATGACGTTGATGATTACCGAAACGTCGACCCAAGACTCGGCACCCTCGAAGACTTCGACGAGATGATCGAGCAGCTGCACCGTCGCGACATCCGTGTGATTGTCGACATCGTGCCCAACCACTCTGGCTCTAACCACGTTTGGTTCCAGGAGGCACTGCGCTCACCGAAGGGCTCGCCGGCTCGCGACCGCTACATTTTCAGAGATGGCAAGGGTGAAAATGGTGAGATTCGCCCGAGCGAACTCGTGAGCCACTTTGGCCCGACCGCTTGGACCCGAATCACCGAGCCTGATGGCACTCCTGGCCAGTGGTACATGCACCTATTTGCGCCTGAGCAACCCGACTTCAACTGGGATAACCCTGAGGTGCGCGAAGACTTCTTGAAGACGATTCGTTTCTGGAGCGACCGTGGTGTTGACGGCTACCGCATCGACGTTGCACACGCCCTTACCAAGAATCTCGCCAACGGACACCTTCCCGAGCGCACCGGTTATGACTTGTCTCTGGTGAAGCACGACGGCAGCGACGATTTGTTCGACCGCGACGAAGTGCACGAGATCTACAAGTCGTGGCGCAAGGTGTTCAACGAATACGACCCGCCGCGCATGGCCGTGGCCGAAGCTTGGGTTCATCCAGAGCGCCGTCCGCCTTATGCGAGCACCGAAGAGTTGGGGCAGTCGTTCAACTTCGACATGCTCGGTGCCGGCTGGGATGCAGCCAAGGTAAAGTCGATCGCCGACTTCAATCTTGCCGAAGCCAAGAAGTTTGGTTCGAGCACCACGTGGGTGCTGTCAAACCACGACGTGATTCGTCACGCCACCCGTTTCGGGCTGCCAAACGGTCTCGACCTGTTCCGCTGGTATGCACCGAACCGCTTCAAGCCGGGTGTCGACGAGGTGACCGGATTGGCACGCGCCAAGGCTATGACCCAGTTGCTGCTTGCCCTACCAGGATCGACCTATTTGTATCAGGGCGAAGAGCTCGGACTGCAAGAACACCTAACGATTCCAGCCGAGCAAATGCAAGACCCTCAGTTTTTCAGAAACCCAGACGTCGGTTTCAGTCGGGACGGCTGTCGTGTTCCATTGCCTTGGGCGCGCTCGGGCGCATCCCTGGGTTTCGGTTCGGGCGGTTCACACCTGCCTCAGCCGGCTTGGTATGTCGACTACTCGGTGGAGGCACAGTCTGGCCAGAACGGCAGCACGCTTGAGCTCTATCGCGAGCTGCTAAGGATGCGACGCGAACTGGTTTGCGCCGAAGAAATGGCTTGGGTCAAGCACTGGTTCAACAAGAATGTGTTGCACTTCAAGCGTCCGAATGGGTGGCAGTCGATCACTAACTTCGGTGACCGTCCAGTCAAGTTGCCTAAGGGGCGCCTGCTGGCAACGAGCCAACCGCTCGTGGATGGCAAGTTGGGGCCGAACACCACGGCTTGGCTGAAGTAATTCGGAGCCAGGACGATGCCAGATAAAGAAGACAAGACAGAGCCCTATGACCCCAACGTAGGCTGGGCCAAGAACTTCAAGAACTATCGTTGGCTGAACGCGATTCTGCCCGTGCTAGGCCCACTGGCTCTTCTCGGAATATTTCTGGTCGGGTATCTGACATTCGGTCTGGCTGCCTTGGCTTTGGCCGTTTTTGCGTGGTTTGACTATGCCAAGAATGCCAAGACCGAGGTGAAACGGTGGCTCTGGCGACTTGTCGCCGTTGTTGCGGCACCGTGGGGTGTCTACATGACCCTGTTGCAGTTCGTTCCGAGCTGGCGATGAGCGACTTTTTCGCGGGTCTCGCGCTACTCTTCCTTGGCGGTTGCATCGTTGCGGCCGCGGCAGTGTTGATTTATTCGATTGTCGGGCCGTTCTTCATGAAGTCAAACCCGACACAGCGTGCGACTTCGGGTTCGGACTCGCAGGCTCAAGCCTCCGGCACCTCACACAGCAGCAAGCGCGATGAACAACTTCGGCTTGAAGACGAGGCCGACGAGGATGAGCTGCATCACTAGGTTGTCGTGTGGGCCAAGGCTCGTGGGCGGCTCGCAACAAGCGCACCCGTGTCGGCTAATGGGCTGCTAATCGATCCTCTGAATCTGCATCGCGTGGTGGCAGCGGTATAAGCATGCTCACCCGCTTTTGGTAGAGCTTGTAATCGGGATACTTCGAGATCGAGATCTCTTCGGTGAATCGAGTCGAGCCGATGAAAAGCCCGGTCAACACAAGCGCGCCGACCCAACTCCAGTTGCCAAAGCCGAGGCTTGCAAACGAGAACAGATATATCACCCACCACTGCGACTGCTCTGCAAAAAAGTTGGGGTGTCGACTGACGGCAAACAACCCGGTTGTAAGAAAGCCTGGCTTTACATGGCGACCGGCTGCACGCTCAGCCTTTTTGAACTGATGGAAGTTCCACTGTTGCTGGTCGGCGATTGTCTCGAGCAACAAGAGTGCAATGAAAAGGCCTGCAAGCACAGCATCCACGGTTGAAAACGGACTTGGGTTTTGCAAAAGGTCGTTCATCGGCAACGTGATCAAGAAAAGAATGACGTTTTGGATGATCACGATGAAAACGATGTTGAAAATCTGATACTGCCAAGGCTTCATGCGCTGACGCAAGATTTCCCAACGATAGTCCTCGCCACCGGGAGCGTAGCCACCCTTGCGGGCAAAGTTGAAGGTCAGGCGTGCACCCCACAGGGTTATTAGCGAGGCCATGACGTTAAGGCGCATGTCGGTGAAGTTTGCACCGGCCGCAAACACCCACGCGTAAACAATCGGCACGATCGACCAGATGCGGTCGACCCACGAGGTGTCTTTGGTTGGAATGCTTAGAAACCAGGTTAGAAAGCAAGTTACGCCAAGCACCCAGTAGTTGATCTCGAGAGCAGTCATAGGGTTATTTTCTCGCCGTGACTTGCCCAATCCGTGCAGGCGGATGCAAGTTTTTCATCACAATTTCTGGTTGGGACGAGGTCTGTCAGGGTGGTCGAATTGCCGCTCCGAGCTACCGATTCGAGTGGCCCAGATTCACGGGTTAGCGCGCCTTCAGAATCACGTTTGGCAGTTCTGGGGCCGGAATCCAACCGCCAAGCGCATCCTCGACCTCGCCGAATCGGGCGTCACGTGCGTTCCACTTTTCGCGCATTTCAACGATCTCGGCGTGCGAGCGTCCGATGAAGTTCCACCACAAAAACAGTGGCTCGGTGAAAGGTTCACCGCCGATCAGAATAAGTCGAGCACTTTTGTCGCTCGAAATCTCGACAGTTGCCTCCCCGACCGGCAGGTAGGCGAGTGAATTTATGGCTACTACTTCGCCGTTAACTCGAACTTCTCCGTCGACGGCGAGAATCGCGTGCTCCCAGGTGGATTTCAGAGGCATTCGGGTGGAAGTTGCACCGCCCTGCAGGACGACCTCCGCCCCGATCAACGGTGTGTAGGTCTTGGCGGGAGAGTGCGCATCCCCGAACTCGCCGATAAACAGCGTCAGGGATGCACCGCCGAGGTCAAACCTCGGTAAGTCGCCATGGTGCTCGAAGTCAGCCGACGCATCTCGCACAGCTTCTGGCAAAGCGAGCCAAAGTTGAACCGCGTGGAGCGACTCGGTGCCGGCGAGTGAGCGCTCGGAGTGAGCAACTCCGTGTCCCGCAGTCATCAGGTTTAGCTGTCCTGGGCGCAACACTTGGCGGTGCCCGGCGGAATCGTTGTGCTCGACCAATCCCTGAAAAGGCCAAGTCACGGTTTGCAACCCAGCGTGAGGATGCGCGGCAACCTGCATTCCCTCGACCATGGGTGTCGGGCCGAAATGATCGAGAAAGACCCAGGCCCCAACGCGCCTTAGTTGGGCGTGGGGAAGGTTGCGGCGAACTTCGATTTCGGTTCGCGTTGAAAGTTTTACAGAGCGAGGCTCGATTACCTTGACCATCATTTTCAGCCTATCTGCAAGAAACCTCAGAGCCTCTCACGGTTAGGCTGTAACGGGCACGAGTTACAGATAGGACTGCAAGGATGCAGCAACAGCGAGCGAGCGCATGGCTGGCTAGCTACCTTGTTCTCGGTGTCATTTGGGGCTCTAGTTTCTTGTTTACACACGTCGCATTGCAAGCCTTTGCGCCAGTTTCAGTAGTGTTTTGGCGCTTATTCCTGGGCGGTGCAACGCTCGCCATCGTGATTGCAGTGCGCAAAATCGCGCTTCCAAAAAATTACAAGGTCTGGCTGTTGATGGCGGGTGGTGGTGCATTCATGAACGCCCTGCCGTTTGTACTTTTTGCCTACGCTCAACAACACGTCACCAGCATCCTTGCCAGCATCATCAACGGCGCGACACCGATAATGACCTTGCTCGCGCTGCTCACGATTTTCCGAAGCGAAAAACTCAAGTTGAACGTAATCATCGGCCTGCTAATCGGCATGGTCGGCGTAATGGTTGTTCTGGCGGTTTGGCAGGGATTCGGTGAAAACGATCCACTAGCCGTACTCGCCATGATCGGCGCAATTACCTGTTACGGAATCGGCGGACCATTCATAGTGAGGTTCCTCACCCCGTTGAAGATTCCAAACGAGGTCATGTCGCTGGGTCAAGTCGGCGCAGCCAGCATCATCGTGCTCCCCTTCTACCTGATGGCCCCACTTCCGACCGGACAGGTGACCGCCTCGGTGGTGTTTTGCCTAGTGACTCTCGGCGCGGTCGGCTCGGGTCTCGCGTACATCCTTTATTACCGAATCATCAAGCAGGTGGGTTCGGCCATTGCAAACTCAGTCACCTACCTGACACCGTTGGTGGCGACCATCCTGGGATTCCTACTGCTGGGCGAAAACCTACACTGGTACGAGCCGGCCGGTGCAGTAATTGTGGTGCTCGGAGCGGTGATTTCGCAGGGCCGATTAAATCGGATGCTGGGCATCAAGGATGAGGTACAAAAGTGAGCTCGGGAGCGGCGGGCGAGGGTGCTCGGGTGGACGCACGAAAAAGGTTCCGCGGAGGAAGATACTCGGTCGACCTCACGATTCTGGCGGTGGCAGTGGTTTGGGGCGCAAGCTACCTTGCTGCCCGCGAACTGACCAAGGTTGCCAGCATTGGCGGGCTCCTGGCGGTGCGATTCTTGCTAGCCGGCATAGTTCTGGGTCTCATCTGGCTGATCAAGCGCGAGCGTTTCAGTAAGACCGATGTGTTGCTTGGCACCGTTTTCGGTTTGACTCAGGCATCAATCATGTGGGTTGAAACCTGGGGGCTTTCAGTCACGACTGCAACGAACGCCGGTCTGATCATCAGCCTTACAATCCTTTTCACTCCGATTCTTGAAAGCGCTTGGAAGCGAAGTTGGCTCCCGAGAGGCTTTTTCATCGCGACTATTGTTTCGTTTCTCGGTCTCGTGATGCTGGTTGGCGGCAACGGAATCACCGCACCGAACTACGGCGATGCTCTGATGCTGCTTGCCGCTCTGGTTCGCACCTTTCACGTCACCGCACAGGGCCGCCTAACCGAGGGGCGCAAAGTTAGCTCGCTCAACGCCATCATGATGCAGTGTCTGGTTTGTGGAATTTGTTATTTGATTGCTGATCCACTCGGAACATTTGCAGCCGCGACCACTTTCAACCTGCGCGAATGGGCAATCATGGCTTTCTTGGTGCTGTTCTGCAGCGTGTTTGCCTTTGCCGCGCAACTTTGGGCAATAAAGAAAACTTCGGCGAGCCGAGCATCCCTGCTTTTGAGCACCGAGCCGATCTGGGCCGTGGTCATCGGCTCAACCCTTGGTGGTGAGCTACTCGGATGGATCGGCTACCTGGGCGCCGCAATCATCATCGCTGCGAGCTATGTTGGGCAGGGCATCGAGCGACGCCACCGCGAGAGTCTCACTACTTCCGCTTGACGCTAATCGGCAGTCTCAGGGCACCGCTTGCGGTGCGCGGCACAACGGGCGACTTGGGAGCCACCGGAGTTACCAGCACAAACTTGTCACCCAACGCCGGGCGCGGGTCAGCCTCATCCTTGTTTGGCCAGTGAGCCATGGCCCACTCAGCCTGCGCAGTGATTGAGAGCGACGGGTTCACACCTGGGTTTGCCGACAGGGTAGAACCATCGAGGATGTGCAGGCCGGGCACCCCGAAGGCGCGAAGATATGGGTCGACGACTCCCCTGCTCGGGTCATCTGCGATCACACAGCCACCCAAGAAGTGCGCCGTCATCGGAATGCCGAACGGTTCGGTGACGACAGCGCCAGCGGTTCCGTTCATGTCGGCGGCGAGTTCGCGAGCAACCTCGTGCCCGGCAGGAACCCACGCCGGATTCTTCTCACCGTGACCCTGGCTTGAGGTTAGGCGACGCCCGAAAAGGCCGGGCTTCAACTTGGTGACAAGCGAATTGTCACGTGCTTGCATGACGAGCAAGATGAGTGTGCGCTCCGACCAGTCGCGGAGATTGTAAAAACTTGGAAGGCGATGCAAGTTTTTTAGCGTTACCCAAATCAACCGCAAGGGATTCGGAGTTGCACCGTTTTTGCCGCTAGCCATCACGCTTTGCAGCAAAGCCATGAAATTCGAGCCCTTGCCATAACGCACCGGCTCGATGTGGGTGTCTGGGCTTGGGAAAATCGACGAGGTAATCGCCGAGCCGCTCGAGTAGTCCACGTCATGCCCACGAGCAACCACACCGAGCAGGCTTTCGCTGTTGGTGCGACTCAAGTGGCCGAGACGGTCGCTTAGCCCGGCAAGATGTCCTTTGGCGCGAACCTTTTGCAAGAGTTTTGCGGTTCCGAGTGCGCCCGCTGCAACGATGACCTGGCGTGCATAGACCTTGTTGGGCCACTGACCGGAGTTGCCCGTCCACGAGCTGGAGTCACGAGTTTCGAGACAGAACCACTCGCCATCGTCCATAGTGCGCTTTTCGATATCGACCACAGTGCAGTCCGACCAAACGTGAGCCCCCGCGGACTCGGCCAGATAAAGGTAGTTCTTGACGAGGGTGTTCTTCGCGCCATGACGGCAGCCGGTCATGCACTCGCCGCAGTTGGTGCAGCCAGTGCGTTCCGGTCCGACACCGCCAAAATAGGGGTCGCCTACCTGTTTTCCTGACTGCCCGAAGAACACGCCGAGCGGAGTCATTCTGAAAGTGTCGCCCTTGCCCATGCGTTCGGCGACTTGCTTGAGTGCCGCATCCGACGGGCTAAAGAAAGGGTTAGTTTCGACGCCGAGCATGCGTTCCGCTTGGTCAAAATATGGGTCGAGAACCTTCTGCCAGTCCGCGATTCCAGCCCAACTTCCGGTGGTGAAAAACTGTGCCGGTGGGCGATAAAGGGTGTTTGCATAAACCAGCGATCCGCCACCGACTCCGGCGCCCGACATCACCATAACGTTTTTCAAAAAGTCGATTCGCTGAATGCCTTTCAGCCCGAACCTTGGAAAGAACAGAAACTTTTTCAGTTGGAAAGAGTTCTTTGCAAAATCCTTGTCGGCATAGCGCGAACCGGCTTCGATCACTAGAACGCGATAGCCCTTTTCTACCAATCGAAGAGCGGCCACCGAGCCACCGAAACCAGATCCGATGATCGCGACGTCGAATTCGTCGAACCCTGCGTCTTTCCACAAACCAGCGCGAACATCCGGTCTCTTGCCGGGCTCACCCTGACTCCAAGGCGCGTCTTGAGACCCAGAGTTCGCTCGGTGCGCTGGCTGAGTCATCCGTGTTCGCCTCGGTCTTGTCTGCTAGCTCGGGTTGCTCAGCGGGTTAGAAGCCAAGCGCTCCTGCGCAACCCACTTCTGCTGATATCCGGTGGACGAGGCCATCAGGTCGAGGAAAGGGCGCGGGTCAAACTCCTCCGGTGCAACAACGCCCTTGCCTTGCCAGGTTCCATTTGCAAGAAGTTCGAGCGCGATCAACGGATTGAAAGCGGTCTGCCAGACGACAGCCTGGCTTTCATAGTTTTCATAAGCCCAAGCGTTGTCGGCAACGTGATAGATGTAAGTCGCGCGCGGCTTGCCTTCTTTATCTTTGCCGGTCACGAGCGTGCCGGCACAGGTCTTGCCTTCCATGCGCGATCCAAGGGATGCAGGCTCTGGCAGAACGGCTACGACCACGTCGCGAGGCGCAACGTCGACGGGTCCCTGCGCCGAACGAACGCGCACCGGCTTGGTGCGGTCGAGCCCGAGCAGGTTGAGAGTCTTGAGCACTCCGATGAACTCGCTGCCAAGCCCATACTTGAACGAATACTTCTTGGCGTTCATCGTGCGCGGAAGCATAGCGACTTCTTCGTGCTCAACGTTGACGCACTCGACAGCGCCGATGCCCTCCGGAAAGTCGAAAACTTCTGGCTCGCTGAACGCACGGGTGGTGTACCAACCCTTGCCCTCTTCCCAAAGCAGTGGCGGGTTGAGGCACTCTTCGATGGTGGTCCAGATCGAGAAGGATGGTGCAAAGATTTCGTTGCCCTCATCGTCACGAACGACCAGGTTGCCGCCGTCTTTGACGCTGATCTCGTCGACCTCGCTGAACAGGTAGTCAACTGCATACCTGGCGAAGATGTTCGACAGACCCGGTTCGACACCGATTCCTACGAGGGCGAGCAATCCGGCACGCTCCCACTGGTCGTTCAGCGCGTACTGCTGGTCGCCTAGCTTGAGCCCCGCCTTGTGATATGGGTCGGTCTCGTGAGGTTCGCTGAGGCTCATTGCCATGTCTAGGTAGTGGCAGCCGGCCGTGAAAGCGCCTGAAAACACCGTTGGAACAAACTTTGGTTCGACAGCATTGAGCACGTGGGTGATTGCAAACTCGCGACAAACTTCTGCAACACCATCTGCGGTGCTTGCATCGATTCGCCCGGTTACAAATTTCGCTGCAACAGCCTCCCCGTGCTTGCGGCGAATCCACTCGACGGTTCGTTCGGCTTTTGAAAGGTCGTAGTCTGCGACCACCATGGTTTCAAAGAAATCGCGCTCTGCGGCGATTTTTGCAATTGCGTCACCGACGCCACCGGCGCCGACTAGAAGAATCCT
>JBEEJJ010000018.1:0-15868 GCA_041169265.1 Actinomycetota bacterium | reverse complement strand
TAATTATTACACTCTAATTGTATTGTCTGAACCCCGAGCGGGTCGACCTAGAGCCGGCGCAGCTTGCCGCCGACGAGAACCGAGTCGGAAGGCACATCCCTTGTGATGACTGAGCCGGCACCGATCTGTACGTTGTCGCCGATTGTGATGTTGCCAAGCACGATTGACTCGGCACCGATCATGACGTTGTTGCCAACGGTCGGGTGGCGCTTGGTACGGATATTTTCTTTTCCACCCAGAGTGACACCGTGATAAATCAACACGTCGTCGCCAATGACAGCAGTCTCACCGATTACGACCCCCATGCCGTGGTCGATTACGAAGCGGCGACCGATGGTTGCGCCGGGGTGAATCTCGATTCCGGTTACGAAGCGAACCCAGTTGCTCAGCATGCGTGCGAGGATGCGTCGCTTAAGCTTCCACAGGCGATGGGCCACTCGGTGTCCCCAGACCGCGTGCAGCCCGGGCGAGGTGAGAAAAAGTTCGACGCCACTGAGCACAGAGGGGTCTTTGGCCAGGCCGGCCTGAATGTCTTCGCGGAATTTGTTCAAGATGGGTCAATTGTAAAGTGCAAAAAGCCCGCCAACTTCTGAAAAAGTTGACGGGCATTCCGCTTAGAAAGAAACTGCGATTAGTTGTCGAGTTCGATCAGGTCTTTATAGAGGATGGTCGACAGGTAGCGCTCGCCGAACGACGGAATGATCACGACGATCTTCTTGCCGGCAAATTCTGGGCGAGACGCGATCTGGTTCGCACCCCAAAGAGCAGCACCAGAAGAAATACCGGCGAGGATGCCCTCCTCGGCAGCTGCGCGACGAGCCCACTTGACTGCCTCTTCGGCGGGTGCATCCAGCACCTCGTCGTAGACAGTGGTGTCGAGAATCTCTGGCACGAAGTTGGGGCCGATTCCTTGAATCGGATGTCCCGCTGGCGAGCCGCCGTTAAGAATAGGAGACGCGGCTGGCTCAACAGCGATGATCTTGACCTCTGGGTTGAGTTCCTTCAGAACCTGGCCGACACCTGTGATGGTTCCACCGGTTCCGATTCCGGCTACCAGCGCGGCAACCTGGCCGTCGGTGTCGCGCCAGATTTCCTGTGCGGTGGTCTTGCGGTGGATTGCTGGATTGGCCTTGTTGGCAAACTGACGAACGAGAACGGCACCCTCGTTGAGGCCGATCTCTTCGGCCTTTGCGACTGCGCCGCGCATACCCTCGGCGGCTGGGGTCAAAACTAGCTCGGCACCATAGGCACGAAGAAGTGCACGGCGTTCTTTCGACATCGAGTCGGGCATGGTGAGGATTACTCGGTAACCGCGAGCGGCACCGACCATCGCAAGCGCGATTCCGGTGTTTCCCGAAGTGGCTTCGACGATCGCGCCACCAGGCTTCAGTTCGCCCGATTCTTCGGCGGCATCAACCATCGCGATTCCGATTCGGTCTTTGACCGAAGACGATGGGTTATAAAACTCGAGCTTGGCGAGCACTTCGGCCCCGCCCTCGATGATGCGGTTGACGCGAACGAGTGGAGTGTTTCCGACTACCTGGGTGATGTTGTCATAAATAGGCATGTTTCGAAATTACCCGCTGCGAAAAGCGAGTGGTGATTCGTTGCGATTTATGACAAACCTCGTAACAAAACCAGAGGGATGAGCGTGTCGAGTGTCGAGCGCCGGTGTTGGGGCAGATCCCGCACGGCTTCAGCGAGACGCCTTCTGGATGGATGCGCTAGGCGCTGAGTCCAGCGAGTGCCGCTGCCTTTGCATCCTCCGGTGAGGTCGCAGCGAGAACTGCGTTGGCAATCTCTTTGGCCTTAGCGAGGTCGACGCTCGAAAGCGCGGTCTTGACCACGTCCACCTGCGAAGGGGATGCACTCACCGAACTGATTCCGAGACCGGCGAGCACCACGGCGAAGGTCGGGTCGCTCGCGCTTTCGCCGCAAACGCCAACCGAGATGCCTGCGGCTTTGCCCGCATCCGCGATTCTGGCGAGAGTGCGGATCAGACCCGGCTGCCACGGGGTTAGCAGTGTTCCGAGTGCAGGGTTCATGCGGTCTGCAGCGAAGAGATATTGCGAGAGGTCGTTGGTGCCGATCGACACAAAGTCGACCACTCCCTTGAGGTCGGCGACCAGCACGGCAATCGAAGGAGTCTCAACCATGATGCCCACCTTGAACTCGCCGATAGAGCGAGCTAGGTTGCAGAAGTCGGCCGCCTCTTGAACGGTGGCGATCATCGGAGCCATCACCCACACTTCGCGACCGGTTGCCTTGCGGGCGGCCTCGAGGCTCTTGAGCTGGTCTTCGATGAACGACCGGTGTTCGACGATAAGTCGGTAGCCTCGCACACCGAGCGAAGGGTTTTCTTCGTGCCCCATGTCGAGGAACGGAACTGGCTTGTCGCTTCCGGCGTCGATGGTGCGAACCACAATCGGTCCGGTGGGGGCGGCGGCCAAAATCTCACTGTATGCGGCGGTTTGCTGCTCGACTGAAGGTTCAGTTTTTTCGCTCAGGTACAGCAGTTCGGTGCGGAACAGGCCAACACCATCCGCGCCTGTCTTCGCTGCCGCTTCGGCGTCTGCCTTGGTGCCGATGTTGGAACGAACCGGGATAACCGGCTCGGCGTTGACCGCAACGAACTGGATCGACTGGGTGGCGAGGCTGGCGTCGCCGCCGACCACAACGCGGTCGCCGACGGGGTCGACCAACACCGAGTCTCTGGTTTCGAGCTGAGCGGCATCGCCGCAGCTGACGACGGCGGGGATTCCTCGAGAGCGACAGATGATCGAGGTGTGCGATGTTGGACCACCCTTGGTGGTGATTACTCCGACGACCGCTGGCGTGAACTGGGCCGTGTCGGCGGGGGAGAAGTCTTCACCCACTAAAACGAGGGTTCCGGTCTCGGGCAGATTGAGCGACAACTCGATTCCTGCGATGCTCGCCTGCACCCGCTTCGAAAGGTCTTGCAAGTCTGCGACCCGTTCGGCAAACGTCGGGTCGCCACCGAGCAGCTCACCGAACTCATCAACGGCCATTCCATATGCGGCAGCCGCCGACCAACCGTCGGCGAGGTGCGCTGACGCGACTTCAAAAAGTTCGTCGTCTTCGAGAAGAAACTTGAGGGCTTCAAAAATTTCAGCGCTGGTACCGCCGGCCTTTTCGCCGAGTCGGTCCAGGTCGGCAGCCACGGCAGCAATCGCTGTCTTCAAGCTTTCGGCTTCAGCCTCGGCGCCGTTGGCGGTCTTCGACCTGGCCGGTAGTGCGGCGTGAGGCTTTACCTTCCAAACTTCACCTACGGCCGAGTTGAGCCCGACGCCCAGACCTTTTAGGGCTGCACCGCTAGCCAAAGACATGACTAGCCCTTGAGGAATTCTTGAATCTGGTCGACGACCGACTTGCCGAGTTCCTCGTCGTCGGTCTCGACGACGACGAGCAGAGAGCTTCCGGTGCTGGCCTTCATCGCCATGAGACGAAGTGCCGAGTTGCCGGCAACGAGCTCATCCGCGTTCGGACCGATCTTTACGTCGTGTCCGCCTTCTTTCACAAACTTGACGATTTGACCTGCTGGTCGGGCGTGCAGTCCGATTGGATCGAAAACAACAACTTCAGCCTGATAAGCCATTTTTAAACCGTTCTTTCGGGGGTTTCAGCAATCGCTAAGCCAAGGTTAGCCGATTCAACCGAGCCAAAATTGGACTTTTTCCGTAATCAAAATGTAATGTAAGCGTTTACCAATTTCACGCGAATGTGCAAAACATATGTTTTGGCCGCCGCTAACCTAACAAGTGGACCTGACCCCGAGAGGACCGACTTGGAACAACGACGGAGTTGCCAGGGAGCCACCACGGCTCACCTCGCTAACCTGCGTGCGTTCGAAGTAGAGCCTTTCGAGATGTTCGGTTCGGAAAAGGCAGTAAAGAAAAGATGACTCAACCAATCACGACAGCCGAGATCGTAATCATCGGGCTTGAGGCAGACAGCAAAGAAGATGCTTGTCGCCAACTCGCCACCCGACTCGTCGAAGCAGGTCGCCTCACTAACATCGAGGACTACCTGGCTGCCGTGGCTGCCAGAGAGCAACACTTCCCCACCGGTATCGAAGGTGGAATAGCCATCCCTCACGCACAGAGCGACTTCGTTCTCGTGCCCTCGGTTGCCGTAGGCGTCAGTCCAACCGGTGTGAACTTCGGTGCCGACGATGGCGACTCAAACTTGATCTTTCTGATTGCGGCTCCTGCCAGCAGCGAAGGAACTCACCTTCAGATTCTTTCGCGCCTGGCTCGCAAGATCATGAACGACGAATTCTGCGACGAACTTCGCGCAGAGACCGACCCAGCCGAACTAGCGGCAACCCTAACCCGAGAGGTCCAAGACTAATGAAGATCGTTGCAGTCACCGCTTGCATCACTGGAATCGCACACACCTACATGGCAGCCGAGGCGCTAGAGCGTGCGGCCAAGGCACTAGGTCACGAGATCAAGGTCGAAACCCAGGGATCCGGCGGAGCTCAGCGAGTCAGCCAGGAATGGATTGACTCGGCAGACATCGCAATCTTTGCTGTCGACCTAGAGGTCGGCCTAAAGGAACGCTTCAACGGCAAGCCATATGTGCAGGTGCCTGTAGCGAAAGCCCTGCGTGGCTCACAGGATTTGATCAACAACCTGATCGAACAAGTTTCCAACGGCACTGCCCCTCGAGTTGGTGAAGCTGTGGCTCCGGTCGCAGACAAGCCCAAGTCGTCGGACAGTGACGGGGGAGAAAAGAAAGGCTTCTTCGGAGGCCTCTTCGGCAAAAAATAATGTTGGTTGGCGTCTTGCCAATCCGCAACTCAATAAGAGCAATAGGAGGCTCATAGATGAGTAACTCAACTACTGGTGCGGGTAGCCGCGTCAGAGGCTGGTTAATGACCGGTGTTTCGTACATGATTCCATTCGTTGCAGCGGGCGGTATCTTGATTGCTTTGGGATTCCTTCTCGGAACCATTGCAATGGGTGGAGACCCTAACACCGGTGGTATTCGTGTTTACGATGCTGCTTTGACTCACGCCCTAAACGAAGACGGAAGCCTCAACCTAGCCAACTTGGCTACTTGGGCATACATCATCTTCTGGCTTGGAAAGGCCGCCTTCGCATTCTTCGTTCCAGTTCTTGCTGGATTCATTGCTTATGCGATCGCTGACCGCCCAGGTCTAGCCCCAGGTTTCATTGCAGGTGCGCTTGCAACCGGACTTGGTGTTGATGGCCCACTCGGCACCGGCACTGGATTCCTCGGCGCTCTCGCCGGTGGTCTTCTTGCTGGTTTCGTAGCTAAGTGGATCTCGGGTTGGTCGGTTCCTTCGTGGATCCGTCCGCTCATGCCTGTTGTCATCATCCCACTGCTTTCGACCATCGTTGTTGGTCTTGCAATGGAGCTGGTCTTCAAGGCACCTATCGGCTGGCTCATGAAGAGCATGACCGATGGTCTAACCGGACTAGGTACTAGCGGACTTGTAGTTCTCGGTATCGTTCTTGGTCTGATGATGGCCTTCGACATGGGTGGCCCTGTCAACAAGGTTGCTTACACCTTCGGTACCGCAGCACTTGGTACCGCAGCTGCAGCCGGTGCAGTCACCGACAACGCCTACACCGTGATGGCAATCATCATGGCTGCTGGTATGACCCCACCAATCGGTCTTGCTCTCGCAACCGTGCTTCGCAAGAAGCTCTACAGCGAGTCCGAGCTCGAAAACGGTAAGGCTGCCTGGCTATTGGGTGCATCGTTCATCACTGAAGGTGCAATCCCATTCGCTGCTGCTGACCCACTGCGTGTCATCCCATCGATCATGGCTGGTTCGGCTGTGACCGGTGCCATCGTTGGTGTCCTCGGAAGCCAGCTGCACGCACCTCACGGTGGTATCTTCGTGATGTTCCCACCGGTACTGGGCTCGACCTTCGTGGACGTTCTCCTGTACCTAGTTGCTATCGCAGTTGGTGCGGTTGTTACCGCACTGCTCGTCAACATCCTTAAGGGTCTTGGCAACCGCAGCTAGTAACAAACTAGTGAAAGGGCCCGAGGTTCGCCTCGGGCCCTTTTCCTTAAACCCAAATTCACGAACCAGAACATAGAGTTGAGCCATGATTCGCATCCACGAACTACAGCGGGTTTTCACCGCTACGACGACACCGGTCACCGACGCGCAACAGCAGTTTCAAGAGCTTTTTTTGCAAATAGGTCTCGCCTTGATCGTGATGTCGGTCGCCGGGGCCTATTTGAACGCTCGAAAGAAGGCCGAGGCGCGCAAGGCGGCTGCCGAGGCACAGGCCGCGGAGACCGAGAAGCAGGCTAAGGCCAAGGCGGTGGCAAACGCTAAGGCAAAGGCGACCAAGGCTAAGGCTGCCAAGGCAGCGGCTGCCAAAAAGTCATCGACGGCTCAAAAATCAACTGCGAAAGCAAAGCCGGCGTCCAACAAAAAACCCACCGCATAGCCTCTTCGTCGCCAATCGGGTGTTCGATTCCCCGCCCCTGTTCTAAATTGATTCCATGACTAGCGTTGAGATGGGGGTTTCTCGCTTGAAGTCCAAGCTGGCCCGAGCATCGCGTTTTCGCGCGCACCTCTGGGCCACCATCCTGGCCATTTTTACGCGTGGTCTGAGCACGATTGTTTTCGACGGCTCGACCGGCAAAACAAAAGCAATCCCTGCGGCGCGCAAGATTCCCTTGCCGGATGGACCGCTCGTTGTCGTTGCCAACCACTCATCCCACGCGGATTCGGCCGCCCTGGTTGCGGCCATTGGCCGAGTGCGCCCGGTGTTGGTTGTCTCGGCAAAGGACTACTGGAATCAAGAGGTCACGGCCGAGTGGTTGTCGGCTGGAGCAATCGGCACGTTTCCGATTTCGAGACAAGGTGATGGGCTGGCCGAACTCATGCGAGCCAAAGACCTCGTGCTCGACGGCGTCGTGCTCGTGCTGTTCCCTGAGGGAACTCGCAGCCGTGACGGCAAGGTTGCCGAGTTCCACACAGGTGCCTTCAGATTCGCCAGCGAGATAGGCGCAACGGTCTTGCCGATAGCCATTCGAGGCACCTTCGACGTTTTGCCTCGAGGTGCACGATTCGGTCGTCACCGCCCGATCAACCTGCGCCTCGGCACGCCGAGCCAGATCGATGCCACATCGGTCGACCAGGAGACCGAGCGGGTTCGCGCCGAGATAGTTGCACTCAATGAGCAACCGGTCGAAGACCATCCCGGTTTCGGTTGGGCGAGGGTCAGTCGCATCGCTTTCAGTTGGATTGGCTTGGCGGTTTGTTTCTTCTGGGCTTTCGGCGAAGGGATCTTTTGGCCGCTGATTGCGGAGATGCCGCTGCTTTTGCTGATCGTCACGGTCGGCTGGCGTTGGCGAGGTCTCTCGCTAATCGCGGCCGCATGCATTGGTTCGGTGCTTGGCGTCGCGACAACTTGGTGGCTCGTGAGCCACGGCTTTGATCCGCCCTCGCCGTTGACCACCCCGAGAATGTTCGAGGTCGCTGCCGAGCAGCTGAGCACCGACCTGGGCGGCGCTTTCTGGCACCAGATGCTCAACGGCATTCCGGTGAAGGTTTATGCCCACGAGGCAGGTGCTCTGCCACTGAGTATGAGCGAACTCGCCTTGGCAATGATCCCGCGAATCGTGCGCATCACGGTGATTGGTCTCGGCGGTTGGCTGCTGGGCAACTTCTTGTCGCGTTGGCTTCGCTCAACCCTGGGTCTGGTGCAAAGTGTCACACTCGCCTTGTTCCCCTTCGGGCTTTGGTTGACTGTTTGGTATTGGACCGACCTATGACAAAAACCCGCGTTTCTCGAGTGACCGACACCGTCGGTCGCTGGGCTTTTCGCACCGCCGCCTTCTACTTTGGCTTCACGGTCTTGCAGTGGTTCGCGTTTCGAAACGGCTGGTTTGGACCTACCCCAACGATTCTGGCCTCGTTCTTCACCATCATGGATGTTCTGCTTCTCACATTGCTGACGTTGTTCTCGTTGGGTGCGGTCGCTGCTCAACTCAAACCGTGGCGCTTCAGCTGGCATCCTTGGGCCGCGGCGTTACTGAACGCCGGTTCAATCTGGCTGGCAATCGATGTCTTTGTCTGGATTTTCGCCAAATGAGCCAGACACCCAGTGGGCTCTATGCCTTGAAAGCCTTCTATACGAGGATGCTGTCGCCAATCTCCGCGCTCGCAGTGCGGCTCGAGCTTTCGCCAGACGTGTTCACGGTGCTTGGTGTGCTCGGCGGCGTGCTGGCTGGTTGGTCGCTGACCACCGGCAACGGTTGGTTGGTTTTGCTGGGTGTGCTGATTCGCCTAGCGGGCGCTAACCTCGACGGGGCTGTGGCCCGTGCCCTCGGTCGCGAATCGAAACGGGGATTCTGGGTGAACGAAATCGGTGATCGGCTCGGCGATTGGGCGATGTTCTTTCCAACCCTGTTGCTCGGGCTCGAACCCGCCGCTTATGCCGGTCTGTTGGTTGCGGTGGCACTGCCAACCACGGTTTCGCTCTGGGGGGTCGTGAAGTGTAAGCACCAGCGCATTAACGGCGGACCGTTCGGCAAAACCGAGCGCGGCCTATTTGTCGCGCTGCTCGGCTTCGCCTGGCCAGTGCTTCAGGCTGCGCACCCCGAACAACTTGTGATCTCGCCGGAGGCAGCACTGCAGGCTTGGGCATGGGCAGTGGTTGCGGGTTCCTTGGTGACCGCGGGGATGCGCTGGCAACGCATCCGAGCCGAGGCTCGAGGTTCTCGTGCCTAGTGGGTTCGCCGGAGGGGACTTCGCCATCACCCTCGCGATGATTTCGAGCATCGTGCTTCTTGTTCTCACCGGGTTGCCGATGGCGGTTTGGACCTTTATTTCTAACTCGGACGCATCGAGACTTTATGCCGGTCGCTGGTTCACTTGGATGATGATTTTTTGCATCGGACTGCTGCTGGTCACTCTCGACCCGGGGTCGGGGTCGGGCTATGCGGGCTATCTGATTTTCTGGGCACTGGTCTGGGCCGCTGGGATGTTCGAGGCGGTTCGGCTGGCCTCATCGCGCTCTGCCATCTCACGCAAAGTCCTAGGTCTAGAGCAACGCACTGTTGTCGCGGCAATCTGGATGTTGGCAATCTCGGTTTCGTGTTGGCAGCTGGTTTCACTCGGCGCTAAGGCCTTCGTGCTGTTTTTTGTAGTCGCGCTCTTTGACATCGGTGGCTGGGTCGGAGGAAAAACTCTAGGTCGACTTGCGCCGTTTTCACATCGGATTTTTCCAACAACTTCGCCAAACAAGACCCTCGGCGGGCTCCTGGTGTCAATCACGCTCGGTGCGGCAGCCTGGTGGTGGGTCTTCACCGGTTACGGTCTTGTGAGCGCTCCAGGCAATGCCGATCCCCTTGGTTTTCTGGTCTTGGCAGCCTTCGCAATCTTCGGTGACTGGTTCGAATCCAAGCTCAAACGGCTTGCGGGTGTCAAAGACGCGGGCACGCTCATCCCTGGGTTTGGTGGCGTGCTAGACAGGTTCGACTCGATATTTTGGGTTGCCATCGGCACGCTGGTCTATCTAGCCTTCTGACGCGCGCAAGTTTGTGCTTGAATGTCGGCATGACTGAAAAGGTAAAAGGCCCTGCCTCGTATTTTCCCTCGATCGAAAAGACCTATGGACAACCCATGCAGTACTGGTTTGACCAACTGGCGAAGGTTGCTGACCTGAAGCACATGGAACAGGTCAACTGGTTAAAGACCGAGCACAAGATGGGTCACGGTCACGCCAACGCCATCGTGGGTTACCTGAAGGCCAAGGGCGGCAACTAGGCGCAAACCGCTTTCTCTCGACCCGCGTCAATCGATCTGTCAGCGAAGTGACAGAGCTTTAGTTTTTAGCCTTGGGTTGCTTGACGGGCAAAATTATTTGTGTCTTCAAGCCACCGAGATCACTCTTGGTTAGCTGAACTGTCCCCGCATGTCGGGCCACAATTGCACGGATGATGGTCATGCCCAGGCCACTCGAGCCTTTCTGCCTCGAGGCGAAAGGGTCGAATCGCACGAAGCTCTCGATGCCCTGATCATAGAGTTCGTCTCGGAGCCCTGGTCCGGCATCCTCGAACACCAGCGACAGCTTCGATTTGCCCACCTTGGCCAGGCTGATTCGCACCTCATCATTGCGATCGGTGTGTTTGGCGATGTTGGAAATTACGTTGTTCAGCAACTGATGAATCAAATCTTCGACCGCTTGCAATTTGAGCCCGGGTTCGATCGCCACCGCGACCTTTCGGTTCGGATGCAGCGCTTCGAAATCTTCGGCAAGGTTCGTGACCAGGGCGCTCAGGTCAACCGAGACGACCTCCCGGGAGTCCTCTAGTCCACTCTCACCGAGCTCAGCGATTAGCAGTAGGTCGTTGATCAACCCCTCGAGACGAACAACTTCTTTTGTGATTCGGTCGAGAGCCTTAGCGTCGAAAGCGGCATCGCGACCTCCACGTTGCGTCAAGAGTTCGACGTAGCCTTTCACAACCGTGAGCGGTGTTCGAAGCTCGTGCGATGCATCCCCGATGAATCTTTGAACCGCTTCGTGAGCGCCGCGTTCGACCGCAATCGAGCGCTCGAGAGCATCGACCATCTCTTCTAGGGCCATCGAAAGCTCTCCAATCTCGCTGTCACTTTGATGCTGTGACAGTTTGACCGGTTCGCCGGCGGCGATCTTTTTTGCCGAATCAGCGAGGTCTTCGACCGCCTTAAGGTCTCTTCGAACGAGCATCAAGATGATTAGCGAGCTAATAAGAATTTCGAAGGCGATAAACCACAACAGCCAGATGATGTTTTGTTGAGCGCTCGAATAAGCGCCCGAGAGCGGCATGGTGAGCAGCACATAGTCGCCACCGTCGATTTCAATCGCAAACAAGCGATAGGGCGCTGGTTCAGAAACGGTTATCGGCCCAGTCGACGCGGCTTTGGCTTGGGCAAGAGTCGGTGGCACCGAGAACTCGGGGTCTACCCCAAAGAGGTCGTTCACTCTCGACTCGGTGTCGAGCAAGCTAACCTTCACGGCGAATGAGCGGTCTGAAGCCGACTCGATGGCCGCGGTGATTTGATCACCCTGAGCCCCGCTGGCGTCTTGCCCCACCTTCAGCAGCACGCTGTCATAGCGGGACACCTCGCTGTTGAGTGCGCTGACAACGCCGGCCCCGCCGACCAGAAGAGAACCCAGGGTCGCTACGGACGCCGTGGCTATCGTGAGCCGTGTGCGAAGTTTCATCGACTACTTGTCTAGCATCTGAAAGCCCACGCCGCGCACCGTTTTGATGCCCTGGTATTCGTTGGTGTGAACCTTGCGACGCAGATAAGAGATGTAGGTGTCAACCACGTTGGTGCCGGTGTCAAAGTTGATGTTCCAGACTTCGCGAAGCAGGCGACTGCGACTTAGAACCTTGCCCTTTTCTTGCATCAGGATGCGCAGCAAGTCAAACTCGGTCGGTGAGAGCTCTGCCTTCTCACCATTCACGGTCACGGTGTGAGTGTCTTCGGTCAGCATGATCGGCCCGCAGCTCAGTGAAGCGGTGATCGCGGTCGGCTTGGTGCGACGCAAAACGGCAGAGACCCTCAGCAGTAGCTCTTCGAGACCGAATGGCTTTGTCACATAGTCGTCTGCCCCGAGCTTCAGCCCCTTTGTGACGTCGGTTCGTTCACGGCGTGCGGTCAACATGATGGCTGGGGTCTGGTCGCCGGTGGCTCGAAGGTGTGCCAGAAACTCATAGCCGTCCATCCCCGGCATATTGACATCACTGATGATTAGGTCGACGGTCGTTTGCCGCAAGATGGTGAGAGCTTGGTTAGCGTCGGCCGCTTCGACGACCTCGTAGTTGGCGATGTGGAGGGTGTCACAAAGCATTTCACGAAGCACTGATTCGTCATCGAGAACCAAAATTTTGGCTAGGGGAGCTTCTTTGTCAACCATGGTTTTAGGTTAGTGGCACGCAGTTAGAGCACTTGAACTCCGAGAGACCGCCCAAGTGCTTCACATAGATTTCTAAAGTTTGCCGTTCAGACTGATTACACAACGAAAGATCTTGAAAGGACTCATCGTGAAAGTTTCTAAGGTGGCAATCGCCGCAACACTGCTAGTGGCCCTGGTTGGAGCGCCGGCGGTTTCGGCCAGCGCACACGACTCCGCATCTTCTAACTCGCAGTCTGAAGGCTCAAAGATTGGTTCGAAAGACCGCAAAGCAATCGACCGCACCAAGGCACACAAGCAAACCCTCCAAGAAAAGATCGCATTTCTTAATGCGAAGTCAGACTTCAAGCAGGCCATCGCCGCTTACCAGGTTGCGCTTGCAGCTTGGGAGGTAGCCAACGCTTCGCAGGTTGAGGCGGCCAAAACAATCAATGCCACCTATGTTGCGGCCGAAAAGGCAGCCAAAGACGCGTTCAACGCAGCCGTGAAGGCTGCCAACGACGCATTCAAGGTTGCTGTCGATGCCGCAGCAACCGCTGCCGACCCAGCCGCGGCAAAGAAGACTGCCCGAACCGCTCGTGATGCAGCGATCGCAGCTGCAGCCACCACCCGCACCAATGCCATTGCATATGCAAAAGCTTCACGCGACGCTGCTCTGACCGCTCTTGGTAACGCACCAATTCCACCAAGCAAGCCGGTCAACGACGGCAAGGGCAAGGTTAAGCGAAACCGCTAATCGGCTCGTGCGGAATGGCCGCAAAGACTAGTTGCGGTTATTCGATAGACGAAGTCAAACGGTCGACAAGTTCTGAATACTTGTCGGCCGTTTGCTTTACCACGGCATCGGGCAGGCTCGGAGGGGTCGAGCCCTCTGCCTGATCCCAATTCTCGGCAAGCCAGTTGCGAACCACTTGCTTGTCAAAGGAGTCTTTGCGCTCGCCGCGCTCCCAAGCAGCCTTCGACCAGTAGCGGCTCGAATCGGGTGTGAGCACCTCGTCGCCAAGGGTGATATCGCCGGTCTTCGGGTCGCGACCGAACTCGAACTTGGTGTCGGCAAGAATCAGCCCCGCCTTTTCGGCCAACTCGGATGCGCGAGCAAACACTTGCAGTGACAGCAACCGCAGAGCGGCCGCATCCTCAGCGCCGATTAGTTCAACGACTCGTTCGAACGTGATGTTTTCGTCGTGGTCGCCGAGTTCCGCTTTGAAAGCGGGTGTGAAGATCGGTTCGCTGAGCTTTGCGCCGAAAGTCAGTCCGGCTTCGAGTTTGATGCCACAAATCTCACCCGTCTGTTGGTATTCCTTCCAGCCGGAACCCGAAATGTAGCCACGCACTACGCACTCAATCGGAAACATTTCAAGCTTCTTTGCGACGGTTGCGCGCCCTGCAACCACTGCAGGAACTTCGACCTCGTGTGACACGTGATTCGCAACGTCGAGGCGATCAAACCACCAGTTGGTGAGGGCAGTCAGGTGGCTGCCCTTGCCCGGAATCTCGGGTGACAGAACGTGATCGAAGGCGCTAACGCGGTCGGAGGCAACAACGAGGATGAGGTGCGAAAACCTTGCATCTTCGCTCTCGTAAAGGTCACGAACCTTGCCCGAGTAAACGTGCCTCCAGCCGTCGATCACCTGAGCCATTAGTCGTTCTCCTCTGCCGATTCTTCGGCTTCGGCAACCGCCTTGGCAATGTCTTTGCGATAGTGGCTGCCAGCCAGGTGAATCTGCTCGATGGCTTCGTAGGCGTGCTTGCGAGCCTTCTTGAAACTCTTGGCTAGCGAAACTACGCTCAGCACTCGTCCGCCGGTGGCAAGCAGCTCGTCACCTTGCACCTTGGTGGCCGCGTGCGCAATGGAGATGTGGTCATCTGCTTCGGCCGCGGTGAGCCCGGTGATAGGGCGGTTTGGGGCACTCGAGGTCGGATAACCCTCGGATGCGAGCACGACCGTGATGGCAACATCTTTGGTGAATTCTGGCTCAGGTGCATTGGCGAGGTGCCCGGTGGCGGCCTTGTGCAGCAGGCCAGCAAGCGGAGTTACCAGGCGGCGAAGCACCACCTGAGTCTCGGGGTCGCCGAAGCGGGCGTTGAATTCGATCACGCGAATACCGCGCTTGGTCACGATTAGGCCGCAGTAGAGCAAGCCGACAAACTCCGCACCAAGGCGAGCCATCTCGTGAACGGTTGGCAAGGCGACGGTTTCCTGAACCTCTTCGACGAAGCTCTCTGGCAGCCAAGGCAGGGGTGAATACGCTCCCATGCCGCCGGTGTTGGGCCCAGCATCGCCGTCAAACGCGCGTTTGAAGTCTTGAGCCGGAGTCAGTGGCAATACCGACTTGCCGTCGCTCAAAAAGAACAGGCTCACTTCTTGGCCGTCGAGAAACTCTTCGACCAGGATGCCCATTTCGATGAAGTTTCGTGCGTGGTCGAGCGCCGCATCTCGGTCGCTGGTGACGATTACGCCCTTCCCCGCAGCCAGCCCATCCGCCTTGATCACATAGGGAGCACCGAAAGCGGCCATCGCCGATTCGACCTCTTCGATGGTCGAGCACTCGCGAGCCATGCCCGTGGGAACTCCCGCGGCGGCCATGACCTCCTTGGCGAACGACTTGGAACCTTCGAGCTGTGCGGCACGCTGCGATGGCCCGAACACGGCAATGCCTGCGGCACGTAGCGCGTCGCTTACTCCCGCGACAAGTGGCGCTTCTGGGCCGACGATCACCAGGTCGACGGCGTTCTCTTTGGCGAATTTCGTAACGTCTTCGGGGGAGTTAGGGTTGAGCGACTCAACCGTGCGCACGTCGCCGGCGATGCCTGCGTTACCGGGTGCTGCGATGATGTTTTCGACCGAGGTTCCGGTGCCGATCAACGATTTGATGATGGCGTGTTCGCGGGCGCCCTGTCCCAAAACCAAGATTTTCATTGGTTCAAGTTTATTGGCAGCGCAATGCTCGAGATTCTGCCGCAGAATGGTTGGGTGGCCATCAGAAAAATCCCGCACGAAGCCGGCAAACTTGCCGTGACCGCCGTTCGCGGAGGCTCGTCTTCGCGCGAACTGAACGACCAAAACTTCGCCCTCGCCGTGCGTTATCTGCTGCAGTCGGTGGCCGAGCTTCGCCCTGGCAATTCGGTCGAGTTGAGAGTTCCGCCGTTAGGTGCAGTTCAGTGCGTCGAAGGCCCGACCCACCGTCGGGGCACACCACCGAACGTTATCGAGATGGATGCACAAACCTGGTTCGCGCTCGCAATCGGTGAAGAGCAGTGGGGTGCTGCGGTCGCAGACGGGCGCATCCTCGCATCGGGAACACGCGCCGACCTTTCGGAACTTTTGCCGCTCAACTTCGGGTTCAATTGAGTCATGGCCAAAAACACATCGGAATCCTCAGCTAAAGCAACTTCGCCTGTCTCGAAGAAATCCAAGAGCGATTCAGAGTCGGCAACCGTGCGGGTGCGCAAGGCTCCCAAACTGATTCCCTTCATGGTGGTCGGCACGAGTTTCGGTGCTCTGCTAGGGCTTGGTGCCTATTTCATGGTCCCCGAATCGGCGAGAACCGATGCGAACATCCTCGGGGTTTTGGTCGTGTTTCTGGGTGCAATCGGTTTCATGTCTGGCACCCTTATGGCGCTTGGGTTTGACTGGCTTTCTCGTGCTCGCTCAGAGCAAGTCGAAGCCACTAAACTTAAGGGGTAAACGCGTCGAGTTTCGATGCAAAACAAGCCCAAAACCGCTCCAAATTTGAATGGGGACAGCCCTTGCTTCGTGGCGATGGACTTCTGAATCACGACCTTCTCCCCGACGAGAAGGGGCCGCAGGATCAATGCGGCGTATTCGGAGTTTGGGCACCCGGCGAAGAAGTCGCCAAGCTAACCTTCTTCGGGCTCTATGCCCTTCAGCACCGCGGCCAGGAATCGGCTGGCATCGCCACTTCCGACGGCAAGAAACTTCT
>JBEEJJ010000017.1:0-16017 GCA_041169265.1 Actinomycetota bacterium | reverse complement strand
GCGCGACTATTCGAGCTTCCTCGACGAACGAGCAACGTTCATGGGGCAGTGGGGTCTGAAACCGGGACGAGGCGACGACGGTGCTAGCTACGAACAACTCGTCGAAACCGAAGGTCGTCCTCGTCTTCGTGCCTGGCTCGACCGAATCCAAACCGATTCGCTTCTAGAAGCGGCTGTGGTATACGGCTATTTCCCGGCGGTCAGCGACGGCGACGATCTGATCATCTTGCACCACCCATCCGAAGGTGCCACCGACGGCGGCAGCGGGGGAGAAGCCTTCACCGAACGTTTGAGGTTCACCTTCCCGCGACAGTCTCGCGATCGCCACCTCTGTTTGAGTGACTTCGTCGCCGATAAGAGCTCCGGCCGAATCGACGTCGTGCCATTCCAACTCGTCACGATGGGCAACCGAATCTCGGACGCCGCCAACGAACTCTATGCAAGAAACGAATACCGCGAATACCTAGAAATTCACGGACTGTCGGTGCAGTTGACCGAAGCGTTGGCCGAGTTCTGGCATCATAGAGTTCGCGACGAACTCGGATTCGGGGGCGAAGACCCGTCGGAGATTGAAGGCTATTTCAAGCTGGACTATCGAGGAGCAAGGTATTCGTTCGGTTACCCGGCCTGCCCGAATCTAGAAGATCGAAGCAAATTGGTTGAACTTCTAAAGCCAGAGGTCATTGGGGTGACTCTGTCGGACGAACTACAGCTGCATCCCGAACAGTCAACCGATGCCATGATCCTTCATCACCCCGAGGCCAAGTATTTCTCGGTCTAGGAGAATCAAAGTGATTTCGCAAACCGAAAGTTTTGCAACCAGCGCAGCCGGGCGCGCCGAACTAAAGCAACTCAAGCTAAGCAATGGCGAAAGCCCGTATTGGTTTTACCCTGCGGTCGGCGAGCGTAAGGGCTCGATCCTGTTCATACACGGATACCGTGGCACTCACGAAGGCGTCGAACCAATCGTTGGTGCGCTTGCCAACTATGACTGTTACGTGCCCGAGGTGCCAGGGTTTGGAGCATCCCCGGTGTTGCCGGTTGAGCACACTATCGAAAACTACGCCGACTGGGTCAACGAACTGGTCGATGCCCTCAAAATTGAGGGCGACCTGAGCGTCTTCGGTCACTCGTTCGGCACCATCGTGATCGGTCGCTATGTGACCAAGTATTCGAAGACCAATCGACTTGCGCTGCTGAACCCGGTTTCGATGCCGGCCATGCGAGGCCCCAGAACGATCATGACCAAGGTTTCGCTCGCTTGGTACAAGATTGCGGCTCGCATTCCCGAAAAGCTCGGACGTTGGATGCTGGGTCACCCCATCGTGATTTGGCTCGTTACCGAGGTGCTTTACAAGGGCAACGACCCGGTTCTTAAAGCATGGATTCACACCCAACACAAGGCGCATTTCAGCCGTTTCGCTAACACCAAGATGGCCGAAGAAGCTTTCATTGCGTCTTGCTCGCACAACCTAACCGAGTATGCTCGCTCGATCAATCAACCGGTGTTGCTGCTTTGCGGAGACGAAGACGACATCACGTCGATCGAAGCTCAGCGTGAGGCTGCGACCATGTATGCCGACGCCACCTACGTCGAAATGCTCGGAGTGGGGCACCTGCCACACTACGAACGTGTCGAGGTTGTTGCCAAGCATACCGATGAGTTCATTACGCTCAACCAGTGAGCATTTTCTTTGACGCACGATTCATAACGGTCGGGCACACCGACGGCATCAGCCGATTCAGCGTCAATCTTTATCGCGAGCTCCATAAGCTCATGCCGATAACGGTGATCGTTGCCAGCAAGGAACAACTCTCAGAACTTCCTGCCGATAGCCCACACATTTTCGAATCTCCCGCCGACTCGATTCGAGAGCTGGGGTTCGCTAAGCGAATGAACGCCAGGGGAGCGAAGGTGATCTTCTCGCCGATGCAAACCACCGGAGGGCTTGGCCGCAAGTTCAAGCTCGTGCTCACCATCCACGATCTGATCTATTACACGCACCGAACACCTCCTCGCCGGTTCAACGCCGCCGTTAGGCTCGCCTGGCGGTTGTATCACCTGAGCTTTGTGCCTCAACGCCTGCTGTTGCGCAAGGCCGACGCTCTAGTCACCGTGAGTGATACCTCCAAGCGGGCCATCGAAAATGCTCGACTTTTTGCCGGGCCCGTCCACATGATTCCAAACGCCGTGGATGACCTGCTCGCCGCTCGCTCAGACGGGGGCAAGCGCAACTCAGCTTCGGCTTCAAGTTCGGGCACCGGTGACCCCACCAACGGGCAACCAATCAAGGTCGTCTACACCGGGTCGTTCATGCCCTACAAAGATGTCGAGACGCTCATCCGCGGTTGCTCGAAGGCATTCAACGACGTCGAACTCAATCTGGTCAGTCCGATTGACTCCGCCCGCAAAGCGCAGCTCGAACGCCTTGCAGTCGAATCTCAAACTTCGGTGATCTTTCACAACGGACTAACCGACCTGGACTATGCCCAACTTCTCGACGAAAGTTCGCTGTTCGCCACAGCTTCACTGGCTGAGGGTTTCTGCATTCCGGTTCTCGAGGCATTTGCCAGGGGGGTTCCCGTGGTCTGCAGCGACCTGGAGGTGCTTCGTGAGGTGGCTGCCGAAGGTGCGGTCTTCTTTGAACCGGGCAACCCGCAATCGCTAGGGAGAGCGATCGCCCAGGCGCATAAGACCCGAGCCGAACTTAGTGAACGTGCGCTAGAGCGGACAAAGGACTTCAGTTGGGCGGAGTCGGCCAGGCAACTGAAGCGCGTGATTGAGGGCTTGCTCTAACTGCCTAGAGGGTCTGGGTTGTAGTGGGTCACCGACCAGGTCGAGCCGTCATGTTTCAACTTGGTGAGACTGGTGTTCGCAAACCGATCGCCTTCAAGTGGCAGCGTCTTGGCGCTCGCGACTCGAACCACCTTGCGAATGAGCGCCCCGTGGCTTACAGCCAAAACCCGCTTGCCGGCGAAACGCACGGCAAACTGGGCGAGTAGCCCATTTGCTCTTGTCTCTAGCTCGGCCAGCGATTCTCCACCCGGAATGCCCTGCGAAGGGTCGTGAGTGAGTTTCCACTCGTGATAGTTCAGCCCTTCTGCTTCTCCGAAGGCTCGCTCGAGCAGCAAGGGCTCGATGATTACCTCACCGAGTGCGTTCGCATCCGAGATGATTCTCGCCGTCTCGCGTGCCCGAGACAGTGGGGAAGACACGATGATATCCCACTCCGCGGAGTCGATGGCGCGAGCGGCGCGCACGGCCTGCATGATGCCCGTTTCGTTCAGCGGTATGTCACTGGTGCCCTGCAGTCGGCTCTGAACGTTCCAGTCGGTTTCGCCGTGCCGAAGTAAGCCGAGTGTCACAGAGGCCATGCACCTAATCCTTTCGCCGAGAACAAGTGTAACTTTGACGAGTGATCAAGTATCTGGGTTCAAAGCGCACGCTGGTGCCCCTGCTCGGTGAAATCGCCGCGGCGAGCGGTGCGGCAACAGCTCTTGACCTGTTCACCGGAACCACGAGAGTCGCTCGCAAGTTCAAAGAGCTCGGGATGACCGTCACCGCTGTCGACACGGCCAGCTATTCGGAAGTGTTTGCCAAGACCTGGATCGAACTCGACGCCAACGAAACCAACCTGAACGAACTAACTGAAGCGATCGCCCATCTGAACGGGGCCAAACCCGTTTCGGGTTACTTCACCAAAACCTTTTGCGAGGATGCCCGCTATTTTCAGCCGGCAAACGGAGAAAAAATCGATGCGATTCGAAACATGATCGAATCGGAATATCGGGGCAGCTGGCTCTATGAGCCGCTACTTGCTTCTTTGATTCTCGCGGCCGACCGAGTCGATTCGACCACCGGCATTCAGATGGCTTATTTGAAGCAGTGGTCGAAACGTTCTTATTCGGCGCTCAAACTAACCGATCCAGGCCTTCTCCCTGGTCGAGGGCTTGCCCTTCGCGGCGATGCCTTAGCGGTCGCGCCAGGACTGCCAACTGTTGACCTCGCCTATCTCGATCCTCCCTATAACCAGCACCGCTACTTCGCTAACTACCACATCTGGGAAACCTTGGTGCGCTGGGATGCTCCGGAGGTCTACGGCATCGCAAATAAGCGAACCGACGTGCGTGAAGGTGACCATCGAAGTCGATTCAACTCGAAGCCAGACATGCCAAGGGCAATTCGAGAGCTCATCGATGGAGTCAACTGCCAAACACTGGTGCTCAGCTATAACAACGAATCCTGGCTAACCAAAGATGAATTGATCGCAATCTGCCAACCAAGGGGTCACGTCGACGTGATCGACGTAGATTTCAAGCGTTACATCGGTTCGCAGATTGGCGTCTTCAATAAGGCCGGTGAGCGGGTCGGAAACCCTGGCGCTAAACGAAACACAGAGCACGTTTTGATTGCCGGCGAGCGCAAGCTGGTCAACAAGATTGCCAATCGCATCAAAATTTAGGCAAAAGAAAAATCCCGACCAGTTGGTCGGGATTTCTTGTGTCCGAAAGGGGACTTGAACCCCTACCCTCTAATGAGGACTAGCACCTCAAGCTAGCGCGTCTGCCATTCCGCCACCCGGACAGGTGTCTGCAACGACTCACCACTCTAACACGAAACACCGTTTCGATTCGACCTGGGATGCTGTCACAAAACTGTTTGGGGGAGTAGGTTAGGGCTATGGCTACCGAACCTAGACACGCTTTGGCACAGTTCATCGCGGCGCTTGAACGCCATCACGAAGCCGTGACCATGCGAAGATCCGACGACGATCCAGCGGTTTCGAACGCCTACAACGTTCTGAAAAACGCGTTCCTCGACTACGAGGAAGCTCTCGAAGCAGCCTTCGGCGAATGGCTTCCTTTCGAGGAAGCCGACGACGGAGAGTAATTGGACTTTTTCGCCGCAATCTTTCTGGGGCTCATCCAAGGCTTAACCGAATTTTTACCAATCTCGTCGAGCGCTCACGTGCAGATCGCCGAACAACTTTTTAGCCTCGATTCCACACTGACAAAACCCCAGCTGACTGCATTCATTGCAACCATCCAACTCGGAACCGAAGCTGCGGTTCTCCTGTTCTTCTGGAAAGACATCTTGAGAATCGCCAAGGCCTGGTTTGCGAGTTTGAAACCACGGGATGGGCAAAAAACACAAGACTCTCGATTGGGTTGGCTAGTCATTTTTGGATCTCTGCCCGTGGTCGCTATTGGACTCTTGTTCAAAGATCAGATCGAGGGCGATCTTCGCAATCTCAACATCGTTGCCTTTACCTTGATTGCCTTTGGGCTCTTGCTTGGTCTCGCCGACAAGATCGGCTCCAAATCGAAGCCCATCGAACAGCTCACGGTGAAGCACGGCCTGCTCTACGGTTTGGGACAGGCTCTTGCGGTCATCCCAGGTGTGTCACGTTCGGGTGGAACGATCACCGTTGGTCTGGTGCTTGGTTACACCCGCGCTGCCGCGGCACGCTTTTCGTTCTTGCTCGCCATCCCGGCCGTGATTGCTAGTGGCCTTTACGAATTCGCCAAGACCTTTGGCGACCTGTCCCAATCGGCACTTGTCGCAACAGGCATCGCAACGGTCGTTTCGTTCGTGGTCGGTTATCTGGTGATCGGTTACTTGCTGAAGTATCTCGAGCGTGGCTCGTTCATGCCGTTTGTGCTCTGGCGGGTTGGAGTTGGGCTACTTCTAATAGTGGGCCTAGCAACGGGGATGCTGACCGCATAGCCTGCCGTCGAGCCAAGCTTTGCAACAGAGGCTACCGCTCGGTGTTGCCGTCTTCCGGCTCATCCTTGGATTCGTTCTGAGTCGCCAAGAACCGCTCGAATTCCATAGCAAGGGCATCGCCACTGGCCGCCTCAGAATCGGTGGCATCGCGACTCTGCTCGAGTTGCTCGATGTAGCCCGCCATGTCTTCGTCATTTTCGGCAAGCTCATCGATGTTGCGCTCCCAGGTGAATGCATCGTTAGCAAGCTCACCGTGATCAAACGAAACTCCGAGGTAACGTTCGACCTCGGTTACCAAAGCGAGCATGGCCTTGGGTGACGGTCCGTTCTGAACGTAGTGGGGAACCGAGGCCCAAAGCGCCAGGGTAGGGATTCCAGCTCGCTCTAACTCGATAGCAAGCACCGACTGGATTCCGACAGGCCCTTGGTAGTTGCTCTTTTCAGCGCCGAGTTGCTCGCGCACCAGCTGGTTCTGGCTGTGTGCACTCACCGGTACCGGGCGCGTGTGTGGCGCATCCGCCGGAATCGAACCAAGAAAGATGACCGACTGAATGTCCTGATCGAGAATCATTTCCATGATTTCCGATACAAAAGCCTTCCAGCGACGGCTCGGTTCCGAACCGAGTAAAAAGTAAACCCGCTCGAACTGCTTGACACCCTCGGCTTCAAAGTTTGGGGCATAGAGCTCGGCGGTTGGCCAGTTGAGCTGGCGGTCTCCGTCTTCGTCGAGGATCACCTGCGGGCGTGAAAAGAGAAAGTCGTAATACTCTTCCGAGTCGATCTGGCCGATCAGGTCGGCTTCAGCCGAAACGGTCATGAACTTGGCGGCACCGCTGGCGGCGTCGGCAGAGTCACTCCAACCGTCGAAACCAACGATGAGAGTTCTTCCCGAGAAGATTGAAGACACCAAGAAACCCCTGTCAATACGCTAGATAAAACTCTAAGCGAAACTTGGTCAAGGCTAAACTCGAGACGTATGTTCGAAGCCAAAACCAAACCTGCCGCGGTGCTATTTGACCTAGATGGCACGCTTATCGACTCCGAGTATTACTGGATGGCGTCTGAACGTGCGCTTGCCGAGAGCCACGGAAAAGACTGGAACGAAGACCACGGCAAAGAACTAATCGGATTGAGCCTTTATGAGAGTTCAAAGCTGATCAAGGCCCGACTCGAATCCGACCTCGAACCAGAAGAGATCATCCGCCAACTTACCGATTCGGTCAATCACCACCTTCAGACGAGCGTTCCATGGCGTCCCGGTGCAAAAGAACTTCTGCGGTTGCTTCGTGAGAGCAGCATCAAAACGGCGCTGGTCACCATGTCGATGCGCCGAACGGCGCTGCAGGTTGTCAACGCAATCGGATTTGAAGCCTTCGACGTTGTGGTCGCCGGCGACGATGTTGTTCGAGGCAAGCCCCATCCCGAGCCATATCTGAAGGCCGCTGAGCTTCTGGGCGTTGCTGTCGAGGATTGCGTTGCCTTCGAGGATTCAGTCAATGGTCTGACCTCGGCCGAGGCAGCGAATACCAAGGCCGTCGGAATTCCGAATATGATGAACATTCCGGCTCAACCCGGACGAATCCTTTGGGAGACACTCGACGGGGTCACCATCGCCGATCTGCAAAGACTATTTAGGGACGAATGACCAAACACCTCAAACGCGGACCCTTTCGCGTTGGCGACAAGGTTCAACTGACCGGACCAAAGGGTCGCATCAACACCATCACCCTGATCGAAGGTGCTTCTTTCGGCACCCACCGCGGCGACCTGAAGCACGACGAAATCATCGGCAAGCCAGAGGGTTCGATCGTCAAAAATCAAAACGGCATCGAATACCTCGCTATGCGTCCGCTGCTCACCGATTTTGTGCTTTCAATGCCTCGTGGTGCTGCAATCATCTATCCAAAGGATGCTGCGCAAATCATTGTCGAAGGCGACATCTTTCCAGGCGCTCGAGTTGTTGAGGCCGGCGTAGGCTCTGGCGCGCTGAGCATGTATCTGCTCCGAGCCGTGGGCACGGAGGGTCAGCTCTTCTCGTTCGAGCGTCGCACTGAGTTTGCCGATATCGCGCAGGGCAACGTGGTGACCGAACTCGGCCATCGTCCCGAGAACTGGACGGTCACCATCGGCGATCTTCAAGACACGCTGCCAACAGCGGTAGACGCGGGCACGATCGATCGCGTGGTGCTCGACATGCTCGCGCCCTGGGAGTGCATAGAACAGGCTGCAGATTGCCTCATCTCGGGAGGACTTTTCATTGGTTATGTCGCGACCGTGACTCAACTTTCTCGCCTTGCCGAAGCTCTTCGTGACAGCAAGAGTTTCGCCGAGCCAAGTGCTTGGGAATCCATGGTTCGACCTTGGCATCTGCAAGGTTTGGCTGTTCGCCCAGAGCACCGGATGATCGGCCACACCGGCTTTTTGATTACAGCTCGAAAGCTTGCCGAAGGCACCGTTCTTCCGGAGTTCAAGTCACGGCCGAGCAAGAGCGACTTCGCCGATGAAGACATCTCGGTTTGGAACCCCGACCACCTCGGTCAAAAACGCGTTAGCGACAAAAAATTGCGCAAGAACATCAGAAACGCCCAGCAGTCAGCCGATGTCAGCGTGCAGCGTAATGACGCCGAAGCCGAATAAACGCCAACTACACTTAATAAAAAATCAAAGGATTCCTTTTGCGTAAACTGCTAGCCGCCGCCTCCGCCGCCTTGTTGGCTCTGTCACTCAGCTCCTGCTCCTCGATTAACTCGGAACAAGCGATGTTTGACACTTTGAAGCCTGCCTGTGGCGATGTTTCGACCCAGCCGACCTCGGGCCGCGAGGTTGACCGTGTGACGGTGAGCGGCACGGATGCAGAGCCGAAGGTTGATTTTGCCGCTCCTCTTTCAGCCAAGGACGTTCAGACCAAGGTGCTGAGTGAAGGCACCGGCCCAAAGATCACCGGAAACCAGACCGTCAGCCTTGAGTACCTTGGCGTAAACGCGGGCACTGGCGAGGTCTTCCAGCCAACGGCCTTCGACACAAGTGGAGCCTCGGTTCAGGTGTTGACCCCAGACCAAGAACCTGGGTTCTGCGAGGCCCTTGGCAGTGTTCGCGAAGGCAGCCGAGTGGCGATCCTCTTCCCAGCTTCGGTTATTCACCAGAACCAGGGAATCGAGCAACTCAAGCTTGGCAAGAACGATGACGTTCTGTTCATCATGCAGATCCACAAGGTTTATCTGCCTTACGCGGTCGGAAACGAGCGTCCGGCTCAAACCGGATTCCCGACTATTGTGCGAGCCGTCAATGGCATTCCTGGAGTAAAGATTCCAACCGAATCCCCATTCCCTAAGGCATCGAAAGACGGTCAAGAGGCTACCGCTATGGAGGTGCTCATCGAGGGAGCCGGAGAAGCTGTCGTCGAAGGTGACTCGGTCTTGCTCCACTACGCTGGCTACACCTGGGCCGACGGTGCCAAATTTGACTCCTCGTGGGACAAAAACACTCCAGCTACCTTCACCATTGCCAAGGGACAACTGATTCAAGGCTTCGTTGACGCCGTTGTTGGCCAAAAGGTCGGATCACAGATTGTTGCAGTCATTCCACCTAATCTGGGATACGGCGACCAGGCTCAGGGCACCATCCCAGCGAACTCGACTCTCGTGTTTGTTATCGACATTCTCGGCATTCAGAAGTAGCGGGTGGTTTCAAAACTTCAATGGCAGAGCTTGACGCAGATTCGAACTGGCAGCCCGAGGGCGACGACAGCGCGGAACGCCTGCTCAGCCTCACGCTAACCCTGCTGAGCAACCCATACGGCTTCACCAAAGAAGAGCTATTCAAGTCTGTTCGCGGTTATCGGATGATGGTCGAATCCGGGGCAAAAGTTGACGCGCTGAACAAAAAGTTTGAGCGCGACAAGACCGCTCTGAAAGAGATGGGCGTTCAGGTTGTAACTTTTACGCGCAACTCGGACATGGAAGACAACCAGCAGAGCCGCTACTTTATCCCCGCCGACACATTCGTCTGGCCCAAGGGCACGAATCTGACTCCAAACCAACTCCGTTTACTTGAGCTGGCCGCAAAGGTATGGGCTCGCGCGAGTTTCTCGACCGAGGCTTCTCGAGCCGTAATGCGCCTAAAAGCGCTCGGCATGCCTAGCGACGGGCTAGATCTAGCGGGCTTTGCGCCGCGGATTCTCACCAACGAACCAGGCATCCTTCAACTAGAGGAGGCCGCCAGAGACGGGCTCGAAGTTACCTTCGACTATCGAACTCCAGACGAGAAAGTCTCGACCAGAGTGGTTCAGCCTTGGCAGGTGCGTCACGTCTCCGGCCAATGGTTGTTGATGTGCTGGGATGTTGAGCGCAACGACATTCGAAACTTCATGCTGAAGCGAATCGTGAGTCGAATCGCAAGCACCGGGCAAACCTTCAAAACCGCAAGCGGTGCTCAACTCGCAGAAGCTACTCGCCGCCTAACCGAGTTCACCGAGGGAAACGTCGCGGTGCTCAAGGTGGAGCCGAAGACGGAGGCATGGGTGCACTTCGAACTGGAACACCACACCGGCCCAGACGGCGAAGTCGTCTTGAACTTCATGGATTTGCATCTGCTCGCCGAACAGATTCGAGGTTTCGGACGCTCGGTGACAGTAGTTTCTCCACCCGAACTAGCCGACGTAATCCGTCGCGGTCTCGAAAAGGTGGTGAACCAGCATGCCTAAACTACGCAACGTACTTTCGGGCGATGACCAGTTCAACTTTCTGATCACGCTAATCGGCTTAATAATGCGAGAAGGTGAAATGCACATCGACGACGTTGCCGCTCGAATGGGCATGACAAAGCAGGCCGTGCGCAAGGCTATGTCGACGCTTGTAGTAGCGGGACGAGTCGACGAGACGGGCTTCGAACGCTTGCCGTTTAACTTCGACTGGGACCTCTTTGAAGAGTCAGAGCGCCTGTCTTTTCTGAACTACGACATCATCACCGATGCACCGAGAATTTCGACCAGACAAGCATCGGCTATTGCGGCAGGTCTTTCGTATCTGCGCACCCTGCCAGAGTTTGCCGTTGAGGAAGAAATTGACGAACTCATCACCCTGCTATCGAGCTCACAGCCCAACGCGAGCCCGCCGACCATCGCATACGAGTTTGGAACGGTGGGAGCAGATGTTTCGGTGCTTCGCAAGGCGATTATGGCCGGCACCCAAGTCACCTGTAACTACACGAACCAGCGCGGAGAATCCTCCGATCGCGTGCTTGAGCCGCTTCGCTTGGATCCTCGCGGTTCGGTCTGGTATCTGCGCGCGTGGTGTCCAACCAGCAAGGCAAGCAAATCTTTCAGGCTAAACCGCATGCGGTCGGTCGAGTTATTGGCCGATCAGCGCTCGACAGAGGCCATCGCCGCTTTAGCGTCTCTCGATGACGAAGATCGCTTGTATGTGCCCGGCGAGCACGATACAGATGTGATTGTCGAGGTAGACCCTGAAGCCTACGAGCTGGTTGCCGAGTATGCGAACGTTGAGGGTTCGACCTCAAGCAACCGGGGCACTATTCGAGTCACCATCAAGATTGGTCACCTGCCAAACTTGGGCCACCTGATTAGTCGCTATGGGGGAGCGGCTAGGGTAATCGAGCCTCAGGTCGCGCGCGACATCGTCAGGAACTATGCGCTCGCCAGCCTGGGCGAAAGCATCACAATCGAAGCACCAAAGGATGAGGACTAATCGTGGGGTTTTGGTTCTGGTTCTGGATCTTCACGGCCATCGCGCTGGTCGCACTGGCGATTTATGCCTACCTGCTTTGGGAGTTGGCGGCTCGTGCTAAATCGATCCAAGCTCCGTTGAAGCGCCTTGAAGAAATGCGCGCAAAACTCGAACAGACACAAGCCAAAGCGGCTGAACTGCCCACGCTCATCTCGGCGTTGGAACAAACCGAAGAAGCGGTGACCAAGCGTCGCAAGAGTGTCGAAAAAGGCAAGCGTCAACGCAAAGAAGACCGACAGCGTAGGCTTGTTTCTAGGCTCAAAGATATCGATTACGACGAAAGTAGGCTCCAGTGATTCCAAAGGGTTTTGAATGGATCATCATTCTGGTCATCGTTCTGTTGTTCTGGGGCGCTCCAAAGCTTCCTGGCTTGGCCAAGGGCCTAGCTCAGTCGCTTCGCGTCTTCAAAAAAGAAATCAAGAGCGACGCCCCGGTTGAAAACCCCGACGAGAAGCCAAAGTCGCAAGACAAGCCTTCTGAGTAGTGGCTCGCAAGAAAAATCCTGAGGCGCGCATGAGCCTCGGGGGTCATCTCAAGGAACTCCGCAAGCGCCTATTTTGGTCGGCACTGTTCATCACTGGCGGAGCCGTGGGCGGTTGGTTTTTTTACGATCCCTTTTTTACCGTTCTTAAATCTCCGCTCGACAAATTCGCAGCCAGTGACCCACGAATCAGCGTCAACTTTCCAGATGTGATGTCGGCCTTTGATCTGCGGCTGCAGGTTTCTATCTTTCTGGGTTTACTAGTGACGTCACCGGTTTGGCTCTATCACCTATGGGCCTTCATCACCCCGGCGCTGAGAAAGCGTGAGCGTCGCTACACGCTCGCTTTTCTGCTAACTTCGGTGCCACTGTTCTCCGCAGGCGCTTGGCTCGCCTGGGTCTCACTTCCAACCTTCATGTCAACCTTGCTCGCGTTTACTCCTGAAGGTGCCACCAACATCATCAACGCAAAGGATTACATCCTTTTCAACTTGAGAATCCTGCTGGTTTTCGGGTTGGCATTTGTGATGCCGGTCATCCTCGTGATTCTAAATTTGGCGGGACTCATCACTGCCAAATCGATCTTCAAATCCTGGCGACTTGCCCTGTTCCTGATCGCGGTCATCAGCGCAGTCGCTACGCCAACGGCCGACCCGCTTTCGATGTTCGTCTTGATGGTGCCTCTCTCTTTGCTCTATTTCGCCTCTGGTGCAGTTGCATTCGTCACCGACCGACGCAGGCTCAAGCGTGCCAAAGCCATCGACGAAGAACTCGAAGGTTAGTAGCTCTTGTCAGAAGAAGAGTTGAGTCCGGCCGAGCGCTACGCCCGATCACGCAAGCAACAGGCGCATCCAGAGCTCACCTCGTTCACCGAGCTTCTAAAGTTTCCCCTCGATGACTTTCAACAACGCGCATGTAACGCACTGAGCGCAGGCAAAGGCGTTCTGGTAGCTGCACCCACTGGCGCCGGCAAGACGGTGGTTGGCGAGTTTGCCATCCACCTGGCCATCTCCAAAGGACTCAAGGTCTTTTACACGACTCCGATAAAGGCGTTGAGCAACCAAAAGTATGCCGAACTCGCCGCGCGATATGGCGAAAAGATGGTTGGTCTGCTGACCGGTGACACCAACAACAACGGGGATGCACCCATCCTGGTGATGACCACCGAGGTGCTGCGAAACATGATCTATGCCAACTCGAACGCTCTCATGAGCCTTGGCTACGTGATCATGGACGAAGTTCACTACCTTGCCGACCGGTTCAGGGGAGCCGTGTGGGAAGAGGTCATTCTTCACCTTCCCAAGGACGTGAAGATCGTGTCGCTTAGTGCGACCGTTTCGAACGCAGAAGAGTTTGGTGCTTGGCTCGACGAGGTTCGTGGTGAAACCGAAATCGTCGTGTCAGAAATTCGGCCGGTGCCGCTAAATCAACATGTCATGTTCGGCGATGAACTGCTCGAGTTGTTCGAACCATCTGGCAATCGCGTGAACCCAGAGCTCAGCCAGCGTCACGCAAACAAGCTTCGACAGACAGTGAATAAACCTTCCCGCGGACGTCGCGGTCACGACAACAACTGGCAGAAGCAGCAGAACCGCATCCCCAAGATTTCTAAGCCAGAGATCATCGAAATTTTGCAAGAAGAAGACCTGCTGCCAGCCATCTTCTTTATCTTCTCCCGCGCTGCTTGCGAGGCGGCGGTCAAAGAGTGCGTGCGCCACAGCCTGCGCTTGACCGACGCCGACGAGCGACGCGAAATTCGACTCCTGGTCGAAGAGAAGTGTGCGAACATCGCCGACGAAGATCTGGCAACTCTGGGCTATTTCGAGTGGCTGAACTCGCTCGAGAGGGGAGTGGCGGCTCACCACGCGGGAATGCTTCCAGCCTTCAAAGAGGTCGTCGAGGAGCTATTTCTGCGCAAGTTAGTCAAGGTCGTTTTCGCCACCGAAACCTTGGCACTCGGCATCAACATGCCGGCACGAACAGTGGTGCTAGACCGCCTAGATAAATACAACGGCGAAGGGCGCGTGCAAATCACTCCGGGGGAGTACACCCAGCTAACGGGGCGCGCGGGTCGCCGAGGCATCGACACTCAAGGTCACTCCGTGATCCAGTGGTCGGGAAACCTCGACCCACAGGTTGTCGCTGGGCTCGCTTCCAAGCGCACCTACCCTCTGATTTCCTCATTCAAACCGACTTACAACATGGCCGTAAACCTGATCGATGCGTTCGGTCGCGACCGTGCCCGCGAAGTGCTCGAGATGTCGTTCGCTCAGTTTCAAGCGGACCGTTCGGTGGTCGGATTGGCAAAGGGCTTGCGCGACCGAGAGGTGTCGATCGCCGGCTATGCGAAGTCGATGGAATGCCACCTGGGTGACTTCGCCGGCTATGCCGAAATGCGCCGTGAAATCAGCGACATCGAAAAGGAACTGGCCGCCGGTCGAGTTCGTCACGAGCGCGGAAAAGACATCCGCCAGACAAAGGGACGGGCCGCCCGCGAGCGCCAACTCACCGAGCTGCGCAGGCGCCTCAAGCAGCATCCTTGCCACTCGTGCTCGGAGCGTGAGGCCCACGCTCGCTGGGGAGAACGTTGGCAAAAACTTCGCCGCGAAACCGACAACCTGATGGCGCAGATTGAGGGGCGCACCAACCAGGTCGCCAAGACGTTCGACCGCATCTGCGAGCTGCTCATTGAACTCGAATATCTCGCCGAAGATGAAGGCGAGTTGTCGACCACTGATGCGGGGCTCAAGCTCGCGCGCATCTACGGCGAGCGCGATCTGCTGGTCGCCGAGTGCCTTCGTTTGAACGTTTGGAACAAAATTGACGCCCCGACGTTAGCCGCGGTTGTGGCAGCGCTGGTCTACGAAGCACGTCGAGACGACGAAGACATCGCGCCAAGAACTCCGCGAGGAGATTTCGTCGAGGTCATGGACTCGACCCTGCAGGTCTGGGAAGAAATCGAATACTTAGCCAAGCGCTACAAACTTCCTCAAACGACTCCACCAGATGTTTCGTTTAGCCTGCCTATTCACCGCTGGGCATCTGGCGCACGTCTCGACGCGGTGCTCGCTGACGGCGCTATGCTACCGGGTGACTTCATCCGCTGGACGAAACAAATAGTCGACCTCCTCGACCAAATCGCCCAAGTTGGTGAGGGTCGTGTCGAACAGATTGCACGCGAAGCCATTGACAAAGTTAAACGCGGCATCGTGGCTTATTCCTACTACGGCTAGCCAGCAACGAAACCCATAGGCTAAGAGCGTGAAACGGCACATCGACGACGTCTTCCTCAGTTCGAGGTTGTTGTTGGCTGCTCTCAGTGGCGCACTGAGTTATTTCGCTTATCCGAAGCCAGGGCTCTGGCCACTAATCTTCGTTAGTGTCGCCGGGCTCTTGATCTCGGTTCGAGGTGCAACTCTTGGGCGCGCTTTCTCGGTCGGATTCGTTGGCGGTTGGACCTTCTTCGCCAGCCAGTGCTGGTGGCTCAGCCAATATCTCGGCCCCTTGCCGCTGGTTGCTCTGGCTACGGTCGAAGCACTCATCTTCGGTCTTGGGATGGTGGCCTATCAGTGGCTCTTCCGAAACCACTCCGGACGAATGGTCCGGGTGCTCGTCTTTGCCTCAATCTGGACCGCCAGAGAATGGCTTTCGACGCACTTTCCCTACGGAGGCTTTCCGTGGTCGAGACTCTCAATGTCGCAGGCAGACTCGCCGCTGGCCAACTGGGTATTCTTCGGGGGATTGAGCCTCTTGAGCTTCGTGGTGGCCTTTGTCAGCGCATCCCTGGTCGAATACGCGCCGAGCATGTTTCAGGCCACTAGCCGACGCAAGGCACTCGGGGTCATCGCTGGAGTTTTGGCAACCGCGGTCTCTATTCCAATGACGGTCAACCTGCAGTCATCTGGCGAAAAGTTTCGAGTTGCGGCAATCCAGGGCAACGCAAATGCCGGACTGTTCGCCAAGACCTACCCCGGCGAGGTGCTCGACAATCACCTAACGGTCACCAGAAAGATGATCTCCGACGGCAAGGCCAAAGGCGTGCAGCTAGTGGTTTGGCCCGAGAA
>JBEEJJ010000016.1:0-16750 GCA_041169265.1 Actinomycetota bacterium | reverse complement strand
CCTGATTCTCGATCAGGTTGCCAATGGCGTGAGCGTGCGAATGGCAATCATGTATCACCTGCTAGCCGGAGGAACCGAATAATGACTAAGTTCACACTCGTCGGAGCGACTATGGCCAACGGAGCCAGCGCAAATATCACGGTTTCTGGTGGCACCATCACGGCAATCGGCAACCAGACCGAGGGGGAGAGCATCGATGTCTCCGGGCTGGTGGCCCTTCCGGGTTTCGTCGACCTGCACACCCACCTCCGTGAACCTGGTTTTGAGCAGTCGGAAACCGTGCTCACCGGATCCAAGGCTGCCGCTCTAGGTGGCTACACGGCCGTGCACGCCATGGCAAACACCCATCCGGTGGCCGACACTGCAGGCGTCGTAGAGCAGGTGAAGGCTCTTGGAGATGAGGCTGGATACGTTCAGGTTCAACCGATCGGAGCCGTGACGGTTGGCCTCGAGGGCAAGCAACTGGCCGAACTTGGTGCCATGGCGCAATCAAAAGCCAAAGTTTCGGTATTCAGCGACGACGGCAAGTGCGTCTCCGACCCCTTGTTGATGCGTCGCGCCCTCGCCTATGTGAAGTCGTTTGGCGGAGTCATAGCTCAGCACGCCCAAGAACCCCGTTTGACCGAAAACAGCCAGATGCACGAGGGTAAGGTGTCTACCGAACTGGGGCTAGCCGGTTGGCCAGCCGTGGCAGAGGAATCGATCATTGCTCGTGACGTTTTGCTCGCCGAAGCCGTCGGAAGCCGAATTCACATTTGTCACCTTTCGACCGCGGGTTCGGTGGAAATCGTTCGCTGGGCTAAAGCCCGGGGCATCCAGGTGACAGCCGAGGTCACTCCTCACCACCTGCTACTTACCGACGAAAACGCCAGGGGATACGACCCGATTTTCAAAGTGAACCCGCCGTTGCGAACCGCGAATGACGTTGCAGCGCTCCGTGAAGCCCTGATCGACGGAACCATCGACATCGTCGCGACCGACCACGCACCTCACCCGGCCGAGGCCAAGGATTGCGAATGGTCTGCCGCGGCCTTCGGCATGCTTGGGCTCGAGACGGCCGCATCCATCGCCCAAGAAGTCCTGATTGACTCGGGACTCAGCGACTGGAAACGATTCACCGAAGTGATGTCAATCAACCCAGCAAAAATCTCTGGAATCGAGGGTCAGGGACTAGCACTTGAGGTGGGAGCTCCAGCCAACATCGCACTTATAGACCCAAAGGCTTCTCGCACCATCGTTGATGGCGGAGCAAGCAAGAGTGACAACCAGCCGTACCGCGGACTGACCCTGAAGGGTGCCGTAGTTCACACGATTTATCGCGGAGAGTTCACCGTTCGCGATTCGAAGCTAGCGAAATAAGGAAACAGATGACAAAAGCAGTTCTAGTGCTCGAAGATGGACGAACCTTCTCAGGTTCCGCCTATGGAGCGGTGGGCAAGACCCTCGGCGAGATCGTGTTCGCCACCGGAATGACCGGTTACCAGGAGACCTTGACCGACCCATCGTATGCAGGTCAGATCGTGGTTCAGACGGCTCCCCACATTGGAAACACCGGGGTCAACACTCGTGACGAGGAGTCGTCGAAGATTTGGGTCGAGGGCTATGTTGTGCGTGACCCGAGTCGCGTGGTTTCGAACTTTCGTGCCGAAGACTCGTTGGGCAACGAACTCGAAAAATACAACGTGGTTGGAATTTCGGGCATCGACACGCGTGCTCTAACCCGCCACCTTCGATCGATCGGCGTCATGCGCGCGGGAGTGTTTAGCGGCACCGAGGCCGAACGCTCTCTCGATCAACTTCTTGACGAAGTTCGTTCGGGTCAAAAGATGGCCGGCCGCTCGTTGAGCGCTGAAGTAACCACCTCGACCGAAGTCTTTAGTGCCCACAGAGGCGACCGTGTCGGTCACGTTGCGATTCTCGATCTCGGATGCAAGGCATCAACTATCGAGCACATGAACGACCGCGGTCTCGATGTCACGCTCTACCCAGCGGGGACGACCGCAGAAGAGTTGCTCAGCAAGTCACCCGATGCGGTGTTCTACTCGAACGGCCCAGGTGACCCAGCTGCTGCGGATGCCCAGGTAACAGAACTTCGAAAGGTACTCAAGTCGGGCACGCCGTTCTTCGGCATTTGCTTCGGCAACCAACTTCTCGGGCGCGCACTCGGATTTGAGACCTACAAGCTCGCCTTCGGTCACCGTGGAATCAACCAGCCTGTGCTCGACCGCACAACTGGAAAGGTTGAAGTCACGGCACACAATCACGGATTCGCAGTGAAGGTCGATGGGGGACCAGAGGTTGACTCTCCGGCCGGTTTCGGTCGCGTTCTCGTTAGCCACGTTTCGCTCAACGACGACGTGGTCGAGGGCCTTCAGTGTCTAGACATCCCTGCGTTCTCGGTGCAGTACCACCCGGAGGCCGCTGCCGGTCCACACGATTCGAACTACCTATTTGACCGACTGATCGAGGTCATCGAAAGCAACCGAGGAAACAACTAATGCCTAAACGTTCAGACATCAACTCCGTCTTGGTGATCGGCTCTGGGCCGATTGTCATCGGTCAAGCTTGCGAGTTCGACTACTCGGGAACCCAGGCTTGCCGCGTGTTACGTGCGGAAGGCATCCGAGTGATATTGGTCAACTCGAACCCGGCCACGATCATGACCGACCCAGACTTCGCCGATGCCACCTACATTGAGCCGATTACCCCTCAAGCCATCGAGGCAATCATCGCCAAGGAGAAGCCGGACGCCATTCTGCCGACCCTTGGTGGGCAGACCGCGCTAAACGCCGCGATGTCGCTGCACGAGCTGGGCATCCTCGAAAAATATGGTGTCGAACTGATCGGTGCAAAAGTCGAGACCATCAAGAAGGGTGAAGACCGACAGATCTTCAAGCAATTGGTGCTCGACGCCGGCGCAAGCGTGGCGAAATCGGTGATCTGTGGCACGCTGGACGAGGCTCTCGCGGCCGTCGTTGAACTCAAATACCCTGTCATGGTTCAGCCATCGTTCACCATGGGCGGACTCGGATCGGGCTTCGCCTACGACGAAACCGAACTTCGGCGAATCGTGGGTTCTGGGCTGCAGGCCAGCCCTGTCAGTCAGGTGCTGCTTTCCGAGTCGATTCTCGGTTGGAAAGAGTATGAGCTCGAACTCATGCGCGATAAGAACGACAACTGCGTTGTGGTCTGTTCGATCGAAAACGTCGATCCAGTTGGTGTTCACACCGGAGACTCGATCACCGTGGCTCCGGCCCTGACTCTGACCGACCGCGAATATCAGAACCTGCGTGACATCGGAATTCAGATCATCCGCGACGTTGGTGTAGACACCGGTGGTTGCAACATTCAGTTCGCCGTCGACCCTCGTGACGGGCGAGTCGTCGTCATCGAGATGAACCCTCGAGTTAGCCGTTCATCGGCACTTGCTTCAAAGGCAACCGGCTTTCCAATCGCCAAGATCGCCGCGAAACTCGCCATCGGATACACGCTCGACGAGATTCCGAACGACATCACAAGAGTCACCCCAGCATCATTCGAACCGACCCTCGACTACATCGTCGTGAAGGTTCCACGCTTTGCATTCGAGAAGTTCCCGGCAGCCGACCCAACCTTGACCACCACCATGAAATCGGTGGGTGAGGCGATGGCTATCGGCCGCAACTACACTCAAGCGCTTCAGAAGGCGTTGCGCAGCCTCGAGCGTCGCGGCTCCTCGTTCTACTGGGGTGAAAACAAAAAGACCAAGGCAGAACTTCTTGAATCGATCAAGACCCCGACCGACGGACGAATCGTCGATGTTCAGCAAGCTCTTCGCCTTGGTGCGACTCCGGAAGAGATCTTCGAGTCAACCAAGATCGATCCGTGGTTCATCGACCAGATTTGCCTGATCAACGAGGTGGCCGAAACCATCGCGAAGGCCCCCTCCTTGGATGCAGAACTCATCCGACTGGCGAAGGAACACGGTTTTGGCGATGCCCAAATCGCCCAGTTGCGTGGACTGCGGGAACTCGAGGTTCGAGCCCTGCGACACGAGTGGAACATTCGTCCCGTTTATAAGACCGTGGACACCTGTGCGGGCGAGTTCCCGGCCGAGACGCCTTATCACTACAGCACCTACGAAGATGAAACCGAGGTGAGCCCGAGCGATCGCAAGAAGGTGGTCATCCTGGGAAGCGGGCCGAACCGCATCGGTCAGGGTGTCGAATTCGACTACTCGTGCGTGCACGCTTCGTTTGCACTTTCGGACGCCGGCTTTGAAACCATCATGATCAACTGCAACCCCGAGACGGTTTCAACCGACTACGACACCAGCGATCGACTCTATTTCGAGCCTTTAACACTCGAGGATGTTCTCGAAGTGATTCACGCCGAACAACAGTCGGGTGAACTCGTCGGCGTGGTGGTTCAGCTCGGCGGACAGACCGCACTTGGCCTTGCCAAAGGGCTCAAAGAGGCCGGAATTCCGATTCTCGGCACCTCGCCTGAGGCGATCGACCTTGCCGAAGAGCGTGGACTTTTCAGCAAGATTCTGGATGACGCAAAACTCTCTTCACCGGCAAACGGAACAGCCATCGACCTGGTCGGAGCACTTGAGGTTGCGGAGCGCATCGGATTCCCAGTCTTGGTGCGCCCGTCCTTCGTTCTTGGTGGTCGCGGTATGGAGATCGTCTATGACAAGAACTCGCTAGAGGACTACTTCAGCCGCATCGCCGACCAAGCCATCGTTGGTGAAGGCTATCCGCTGCTGGTCGATCGCTTCTTGGATGATGCCATCGAGATCGACATCGATGCACTGTTCGACGGCACCCGACTCTATGTCGGAGGCGTCATGGAGCACATTGAGGAAGCCGGAATCCACTCGGGTGACTCCTCGTGCACCTTGCCTCCGGTAACGATGAGCCAAGCCCAAATCGAGCGAGTTCGCGAAGCAACCGAACGCATCGCGCGAGGCATTGGCGTTCGCGGTTTGATCAACGTGCAGTTCGCGCTCGCACACGACGTGCTCTATGTGCTCGAGGCGAACCCACGTGCATCCCGCACGGTTCCGTTTGTGTCCAAGGCACTCGGCATCACGCTCGCTAAGGCGGCATCGCTGGTGATGGTTGGGCGCTCGATCGACGATCTGATCGCAACCGGACACCTGCCAGAACGCGACGGAACCTACATTCCTGCCGGCTCGGCGATTTCGGTCAAGGAAGCGGTGCTTCCGTTCAAGCGGTTCGCAACCAAAGACGGCAAGTTCGTCGACTCGTTGCTCGGCCCCGAGATGCGTTCAACCGGAGAAGTGATGGGTATCGACGTTGACTTTCCAGCGGCATTTGCAAAGAGCCAGGCTGCAGCCGGAAGCCCCCTTCCAACTTCGGGAACCATCTTTATTTCGGTAGCCGATCGCGATAAGCCGCAGCTCATTCTGCCGGTTCGGCGACTGCACCAGCTCGGCTATTCGATTCTCGCAACCAGCGGAACCGCCGAGATCCTCTCGAGACACGGTATTCCGGTGCGTACGGTTCGAAAGCACTCCGAGGACGAGTCGGCCACCGAAGGGCCTAGCATCGTCGAACTGATCACCGCTGGCGAGGTTGATGTCGTCGTCAACACTCCGTCGGGATCGGGTCTAGCTGCTCGAAAAGATGGCTACGAGATCCGCGCAGCAACCACAGCGGCAGACAAGGCGATCTTCACCACTATTGCTCAGTTGAGTGCGGCCATCGGCTCCTTCGAATCGGTAATCGCTGGCCCGTTCAAGGTCAAGTCGTTGCAGGAGCACTCGGCAGAAAGAGCGGCTGCGATTGCCTAATACGTTCGGAGCAAAACTCGAAAAGGCCTTCGCCGACTTCGGCCAGTTATGCGTGGGCATCGACCCACACGAAACGCTACTCGAGGAGTGGGGCCTCGAAAACTCCGCCGATGGCGTCGACTATTTCGCCAATAAGGTGATTGATGCGGCGGCTGGCCGAGTCGGAATTATCAAGCCGCAGGTTTCGTTTTTCGAGCGTTTTGGTTCGGCCGGATTCGAGGTGCTCGAGAGAGTTACCCATCGCGCTCATGACGCTGGGTTAATAGTGATTGCCGACGCGAAACGTGGCGACATCGGATCGACCATGGAGGCCTATCTCGAGGCTTGGCTCGGTCGGCGTTCACCTTTCTATGCCGACACCTTGACGGTTTCGCCATTTCTAGGGCTTGAGTCCACCACGTCGCTGCTCGCCGATTATTTAGAGCGTGGCAGGGGAGTGATCGCACTGGTCGCTACCTCGAACCCTGAAGGCGCATCCGTGCAACTGAGCGAGACCGCTGGAGAGTCAATTTCAAGCCAGATTTGGAACAAGATTGGCCAGTTGAACTCTGTAGTTGCCGGACCTGGCGACAAGTTTGGTGCCATTGGCGCTGTAATCGGCGCGACTCTGAAGATGAGCCGTTTTGGTCTCGATCTTGCGCAGCCGGGGGTAAAGACTCCGATTTTGGCGCCGGGTTTCGGCGCTCAGGGTGCCGAACTTGGCGACATTCGCGCAATCTTCGGGGAGGCGAGCCAGCAGGTTATCGCCTCGGTTTCAAGAAGCGTGCTGTCTGCCGGCCCCGAAGGTGTCGCATCCGCGATTGAGCGTTCGGTCGATGAGCTTGCCGCGGCACTAGATTAGTCACAACATGACTCGACTGACCGTAATCGCCGGCCCTACCGCAGTGGGCAAGGGGACCGTCGTGCGCGAACTGCTAAAACTTAGCGACAACATCGTGCTTTCGGTGTCGGCGACTACCAGAGCGCCTCGTCCCGGTGAAACAGACGGCGTCGACTACTACTTTCTTAGCCACGAAGAATTCGATCGAATGATATCCGAGGGTGAGATGCTCGAATACGCGATCGTTCACGGAACAAACAAGTACGGCACACCCCGCAAACCCGTCGAGGATGCGCTTGCCGCCGGCAAAGAAGTCGTTCTCGAAATCGACATCCAAGGCGCGCGTCAGGTCAAAAAGGCGATGCCCTCATCCCTGTTGATTTTTATCGCGCCTCCGTCGTGGGAAGAACTCGTTCGCCGACTCAGTCTCAGAGGCACCGAATCGGCGGATGAGCAGGCACGGCGACTCGAAACAGCTCGTCAAGAGTTGGCCTCGGCAGATGAGTTCGATTCGGTCATAATCAACGAAGACATCGCCAAATGTGCCCGCGAGGTCTTAGACTTGATACAGGCTTAGTTCTTTTTCTAGAACTTCATCTCCAAAATCCGAACGAAGGACTCCCATGTCTGAAAAACTCGAAGGCATCGTTTCGCCAGCCATCGACACCCTGCTCGAGCGCGTTGACAGCAAGTACGAACTCGTAATGTTCGCTTCGAAGCGCGCCCGTCAGATCAACGACTACTACTCGGCCCTGCACGAGGGAAGCCTGTTCAACAACGTCGGACCACTTGTCGACGCAGCCGTTGACGAGAAGCCACTCACCATCGCCATGCGCGAGATCGAGCAAGACAAGCTCGCCAAGCGTAGCGCCGAGTAAACCACCGCGCCCATGCGCATCGTTGTCGGCATAACCGGCGGTATCGCCGCCTATAAGGCCGTCACCGTGATTCGTCACCTGGTCGAAGCCGGCCACGAGGTGCGAGTAATTCCAACTCAGAATGCCCTTCGTTTTGTCGGTGCCGCGACTCTCGAGGCGATCAGCAAGCACTCGGTTGATCCCGACCTTTACACCGACGTTGCCGACGTGAAACACGTCGAACTTGGACAGACGGCCGACCTGGTGATCGTTGCGCCGGCCACAGCATCCTTTGTTGCCCGCACCGCGGCTGGCATTGCCGATGACCTGCTCTCGAATGTGGTGCTTGCGACCAAAGCTCCGATTTTGGTCGTTCCAGCCATGCACACAGAGATGTGGGAGAACTCAGCGACGGTTGCAAACATTGCAATATTGCGCTCGAGAGGAATCTCGGTTCTTGAGCCAGCCGTAGGGCGTTTGACTGGGTCCGACAGCGGCAAAGGTCGACTTCCAGAACCGGAAGAGATTGTCGAGGCTGCACTCGCTTTGGCTTCTTTTGGAAACGACCTAAACGGGCTAAGAGTATTGGTGACCGCCGGTGGCACCCAAGAGCCAATCGATGCCGTTCGATTCATCGGAAACCACTCATCTGGCAAGCAGGGCGTTGCACTAGCACGAGCAGCTAGCGCTCGTGGCGCAAGCGTGCACCTCATAGGCGCGAACATCGACTCCGTCGGCGACTTTGAGTTCACGAAGGTGACGACCACCGCCGAGCTTGGTGCAGCGGTGAAAGCACACGGGGACGCGGTTGACGTGATCGTGATGGCGGCCGCCGTAGCGGATTACCGCGTTGAACAGCCGGTTGCACACAAACTCAAAAAGGCGGATGTTGGCGAAACCCTGCAACTGACCCTGGTTCAAAACCCCGACATCCTTGCGAACTTAGTTTCGGCTAGGGGAGGGGCGCGGACTCCTCTGATCGTTGGATTCGCCGCCGAGAGCGAATCGGCACAGCTCGAAACTTTGGCAATCGAAAAACTGGCCCGAAAGGGATGCGATTTGCTCGTGGCCAACGACATCTCCGGGTCGAAGGTATTCGGAGCCGACACGAACGCCGTGGCGGTCGTGCACGCTCGGGACGGAGTCATTGCACATTTCGATGGCCAAAAGTCGGCCGTCGCTAACGAACTACTGTCGATCATCCGCGATGAATTGGGTGCGCGCAAGTAGCGCGGTTGGCTGCCGAACTTAGACGTCCGAGCCTGGGGATATACTTAGAGAACTTATGAGCGAACTTAGACTTTTCACCTCGGAATCTGTCACCGAAGGCCACCCAGACAAGGTGTGCGACCAGATCAGCGACACCATTCTCGACGCGATTTTGGCGCAAGACAAAAACGCGCGCGTTGCCGTCGAAACAATGGCAACAACCGGACTAGTGCATGTCGCGGGCGAGGTGACCTGCGACGCCTACGTTGACATTCCGGGTTTGATTCGCGAAAAGGTTTTGAGCATCGGCTACAACTCTTCCGAGATTGGTTTCGACGGAAAGTCGTGCGGAGTTTCGGTTTCGATTGGTGAGCAGTCACGCGACATCGCCCAAGGTGTAGACAGCGGCTTTGAGGTTCGCGAAGAAACATCAAAAGACCAAGATGATCTACAAGGCGCGGGCGACCAGGGCCTCATGTTCGGCTACGCCACGAATGAAACCCCCACTCTTATGCCGGCCGCGATTTCGCTGGCCCACAAACTCAGCGAGAGACTTGCTCTCGTGCGCAAGACCGGCGAGCTCGATTTTCTTCGTCCAGACGGCAAGACCCAGGTAACCATTGGTTATGCCGGTGCTGTTGCAAAGACCATCGAGACCGTGGTCCTGTCGACCCAACACAACCCTGACATCTCGACCGAAGCTCTGCGCGATGCCGTGCGTCGAGTGGTGATTCAACCGGTTCTCGACGAATCCGAGCTTGATTCGCGCGAAGTGAAGACGCTAATCAACCCGACTGGTCGATTCGAGGCCGGAGGCCCGATGGCCGACGCCGGTCTTACGGGGCGAAAGATCATCGTGGACACCTATGGAGGTGCAAGTCGACACGGTGGTGGAGCGTTCAGCGGCAAAGACCCATCGAAGGTTGACCGCTCGGCGGCATACGCGATGCGCTGGGTTGCCAAGAACGTGGTCGCAGCAGGATTCGCAGACCGAGTAGAAGTCCAGGTTGCTTATGCCATCGGCAAGGCCCGTCCGGTAGGTCTTTACATCGAAACCTTCGGCACAGAAAAGATTGCAACCAGCGCTATCGAAAAAGCCGTTCTAGAGGTATTCGACCTTCGCCCAAGAGCGATCATTCGAGAACTCGATTTGCTTCGTCCGATTTATGCCCAGACAGCCGCCTATGGTCACTTCGGTCGAGAACTGGCCGACTTCACCTGGGAAGCCACCAATCGCGTGCAAGCCCTGCAAAGCGCAGCTGGGCTCTAACTCTTATGGAACGAAGCGTCGCAAGGGTCGCGTTCGATTCTCCACTGCCTCAACTCGACAGGTTGTTTGACTACTCCGTTCCCGAATCGTTGCAGCAGTCGGTTTCGGTTGGCTGCCTTGTAAAGGTGCCATTCGGACGTGGCAAGAAGCCTCAATCCGCTTACGTGGTGCAACTTCTCGCAAAATCCGAATTCGATGGTGATCTATCACCTGTAGACACCGTTGAATCGCCGCGTTCACTGCTGCCAGAGCCGATCTACCGGCTATGTCGCGCAATCGCAGATCGGCAAGCAGTCACGCTCGGAGATGTGTTGCGTTCGGCGGTTCCGAATCGGGCGGTTCGAGTCGACAAAAACTGGACGGCCCCAAATCCTGCAAAGTTGCCTCAGCGTTGGCAAGTTCAGATTGGCGGGGTTGAAAGCTTGGTCGATGGCAAACCGATTCGCGTTGTGACACCTCGACCTCAAGTCGTTGAGCGGCACGGCCAATTTGAGAGCGCTTGGCTCTTCGACTTGGTCGAATCGGCCGCGGCAAACTTGGCCCGAGGTGAATCGAGCATCGTTTGCCTTCCCGACTTTCGTGACGTAGAGCGCTTCGCGAGCCTAGCCAAAGCGCTAGAGCTGGGCGATTTCTTGAATGTCTACACAAAGTCGGCCACACCGAGCGAGCAATATTCCAGACACCTGCTTGCGCTTGAAAATCGGGCTCAAATCTTGGTTGGCAGTCGTTCTGTGCTGTTGGCTCCGGTCGCAAACCTCGGTGAAATTTTCATCTGGGACGACGAAGACCAAAGTCACAGTGACCAGGCTTCGCCATACTTGGCGTCGCGTGAGCTTGCCTTGCTGCGTCAGAGCCTAGACGGATGCCGCCTCACATTCGCGGGTCATCTGGTTTCGGTGCCACTTGCGCGCTTGGCTCGGCTCGGATACATCGAAGATCAGAGCAGGGTCTTCAATCCAGACATCGCTTTTAGCGAGAGCAAGACCCGATTCGATTCGCTTAGCTTCAACCTGATTCGCAACGCCTTGAAAATGGGCCCAGTGCTCGTTCAGGTGGCAAACGTTGGAATCGCCGCTGGGCTTTATTGCGGATCATGTTCGAAGAGGAGTCAGTGCTCGCGATGTGGCGGAGGGCTTTGGCTTGATCGTTCAAACCGGGCCACTTGCCGCGCCTGTGGTGCTTTCAACCTTGACACCGCCTGCCTTCAGTGCGGTTCAAAAGATCGTTCAATGGGTCGGGCAGGCTCACAACGCACCGTCGAGGAGATCGGCAAGGCATTTCCAGGCGTACGAGTCAGCGAATCCGTTGCGGCCAACGACCAGTTGAAGATCGGGGATGAGCCGCAAATCGTGGTCGCAACTCCAGGGCTTGCACCACTGGCTAGCCATGGCTATGCGGGAGTCGTGTCGGTCGACTCAAATGTGTTTCTGGCCAGGGACACTCTCAGCGCGACCGAGGAGGCTTTGCGAATTTGGGCTAACGCCTTCGCTCTGCTTCGAGAAGGGGGAAAGGGCGCAGTCATCGGAGTACCGCCACAACTCGGTTCTGCCGTGGCAACCGGAACCCTTCGATCGATTATCGACCGAGAACTCGATGACCGCATGCAACTAGGCTTTCCACCGGCAGCCAGAGTCTTGTCGGCGACCGGTGCTCGCGACAGCCTCAACGTGCTCAAAGCCGATTTGGAGTCAATCGACGGGGTGCGCATCCTGGGCATTTCGACAGTTTCGAGCCAAGACGCCACGCCCGCCGAGTCACGACTTGTCGCCACCTACAACTATCAGGCTGGGGCAGCCGTGGCTTCTGCGGCTAAGTCCATCCAACTCAAGCTCTCTGGAACGGTACGAGTGTCGACATCTGGGCGAGCAAGGCGCCCGCTAACCATCAAGATGGACGACCCGCGGGTACTCTAAACGAGATGGATAAAGGCATAGTCTTCGCGGGAACTCCCACTAACGCGGCTGTCACTCTCGAAGAGTTGGCGGCGCAAGGCTTTCGCATCTCCCTAGTGATAACTCGCCCCGATGCACCTACCGGTCGCAAAAGAGTACTCACTCCTTCTCCGGTTGCCGAAGTTGCCGAAAGACTTGGCCTCCCAGTAGTGAAGACAACCAAACCAACAGCCGCAGAAATCGAGGCAATCAAGGCTTCTGGTGCGGAGGTCGGAGTGGTAGTGGCCTACGGATGCATTCTTTCGAAAGCGGTGCTCGAATCGCTAGAACTCGGCTGGTACAACCTTCACTACAGCCTGCTACCGAAGTGGCGCGGAGCCGCCCCTGTGCAGCGCGCCATCATGGCGGGCGATCGTGAAACCGGCGTCACGCTGTTCAAGCTGGACGAAGGCATGGATACCGGACCGCTGGTTTCGGTTGCGAAAACCGTTATCGACGCGGGTGAGACAGCGGCCGATCTGCTCGGTAGGTTGACGTCGCTAGGGGCGAGTCTTCTCGCCGAATCGCTGCCGTCCATCCAATCGGGGCTCGCAACGCTTCACGATCAACTCGGCGAACCGACGCCGGCTCCAAAAATCTCTCGTGCCGAGGCCCGAATCGACTGGAGTCAGAACGCTCGATCTATTGAGTGCTTGATTCGCGGTTGCAACCCAGAACCAGGCGCTTGGACCACACTCGGCGAGCAACCGTTCAAAATCCACGATGCGGTCGCGATCGCTGACCCAGCTTCTGAACTGGAGGCAGGTGAAGTTCGCGCCGGAGATTCGAGAGTGCTGGTCGGAACGGGCTCAGGACTGCTGCTGCTCAAGAGCGTTCAACCGGCATCAAAACGCGCGATGGCAGCAACCGAGTGGGCGCGTGGCCTCGCTAGCGAAACGCGGTTCGTCTAAATGTCCGTCGCAATCGCGCGAAAGGTCGCGCTCGAGGTTCTTCAACGCATCGAGGATGCCGATTCCTACGCCAACCTGCTGCTTCCTCGGCTTCTCGACAAATACAAGGTAGACACCCGCGATTCCGCTCTGGCACAGGAGTTGGCGTTCGGAACGATTCGTTGGAAATCAACCTTGGAGGCTATCGTGCTTTCGGCCGCCGGTCGCAAGCCTGGCGAGATCGATGCGGACACGATGCCCGTGTTGATACTCGGTGCATACCAATTGCTCTTGACTAGAGTTCCAATCCACGCGGCGATAAACGAGACCGTTGAGCAAGCGAAATGGGTTGGCAACGGCAAGACCTCCGGGCTGGTCAACGCCGTGCTGCGCAAGGTATCCGCAAAAAAGTGGAACGAGTGGCTCGACTACGTCGAAAAGGAAACCAAAAACTCGGTTCAGGCGCTTGCCCTGCGCCATGCGCATCCCGAGTGGATCGTGACGGCGCTCAAGCTTGCTCTGTCATCCGACGGGCGAGCCGACGAACTTGAAACTCTGCTTGACGCAGACAATGAGCCGGCACCGATTAACGTCGTCGCCTTGCCCGGCCTAGCCGTCGCGAGCGATACCGCCAATCTTGAGCAACACCCGAGCAGCCCCATCGGATTCGTCATCGATGGCGGAAACCCTCGCGAGCTTTCCGCCATCAAGGCGGGTCGGTTGAGGGTACAGGATGCGGGCTCTCAACTCGTTGCTCTCGCGCTCGTTGCGGCTGAGCCAGTTCGCCAGGGGGAGCAGTGGCTCGATCTGTGTGCAGGCCCCGGTGGAAAATCCGTTCTTCTGGCGAGCGAAGCTGCGTTGCATCAGGCAGTGCTCACCTGCAATGAGCCGGCCCCGCATCGCGCCAAACTGGTCCGAGACGCGCTCACCCATAGCAAGCTTCGCGCGAAGGTTATCCAGGAGGATGGCCGGAACATCCAGGGTTCTTACGACCGCATCCTCGTCGATGCGCCTTGCACCGGTCTTGGTGCGCTCAGGCGGCGGCCGGAGGCGCGGTGGAGAAAGACACCAGCCGACCTAAAGACACTAAACGCGTTGCAGATCGAACTTATGAACGCGGCATGGAAGGCACTCAAGCCAGGCGGAACACTCGTGTATTCAACGTGTTCGCCTCATCCGAGCGAAACGACTTCGATTGTTGAACAGGCGCTTCGCCAGTTTGGAACTCAGGCTGAACTGATCGATGCCACGAAAATTCTCGAAGAGGTTGCGCCAACGCTCCGCCTGACCCAGGGCAGAAAGACCGTGCAACTTTGGCCGCATCGAGACGATACCGATGCCATGTTCATCGCAGTTATTCGCAAATCGGTATCCTAAGCACATGACCGCGCGCATCAATCCGAGCATACTTTCGGCAGACTTCGTCAACTTCGAGCGCGATTTCATGACCATCGCAAACTGCGATAGCTATCACATTGACGTCATGGACGGTCATTTCGTGCCGAACCTAACCTTCGGCATCCCGATGGTAAAACGCATGCAAGAGATTGCACCGAAGCCACTAGACGTGCACCTGATGATCGAAAACGCGGACGAGTGGGCTCCCCGCTATGCCGACCTTGGAGTCGACTCGGTCACGTTTCACATCGAGGCAAGCGAAAGGCCCGTCGAGCTGGCGCGACGGCTTCGCGAAACGGGCAGCAAGGCCGCTGTGGCGGTGAAGCCAAACACTTCGCTCGACTTTGTGCTCGACAATCTGACCGAATGGGACATGGTTTTGGTGATGACCGTTGAACCGGGATTCGGCGGCCAAGCACTGATCGAAGCGACTCTAGACAAGGTAGCTCAGGCTCGCAAAGCGATCGACGCCGCGGGGCTAAATATTGCACTCGAGGTCGATGGGGGAATCGACGAGCACAACATCGCTAGGGTTGCGAGCCTCGGCGCTGACACTTTCGTAGCTGGTTCTGCCGTCTTCAAGGCCGATAATCGAGCCGCTCAAGTCGAGTTTTTGCGTAATCTAGCCACATTTTGACTGTTTTGAGGTGTCGCCGACAGGTAACCTTAAACAATGAAATCCTTCGAATCCCTGTTCAACGAGCTGCTCGAAAAGAGCAAGACCCGCCCAGCGGGCTCCGACACCGTTAAGTGGATCGATTCTGGCGTGCATGGCATCGGAAAAAAGATTGTCGAAGAGGCCGCCGAAGTTTGGATGGCCGCCGAGCACGAAGGCAAGCAGCGCACCGTCGAAGAAATCTCGCAGTTGATTTACCATCTGCAAGTTTTGATGATCGCCAAAGAAATTTCACTTGAAGACCTAGAAAAAGAGTTATAAGTCATGCTTAGAGTTGCCGTACCCAACAAGGGGATACTTTCAGACACCGCCATTCTCATGCTCAAAGAGGCCGGCTATGCCACGCGCCGCGATCCCAAAGACCTCCACGTTGTAGATGAAGCGAACGGCGTCGAATTCTTCTATCTGCGCCCGCGGGACATCGCCACATATGTAGGCGAAGGTTCGCTCGATGCTGGTTTCACCGGGCTCGACCTTCTGATCGACTCGCAGAGCAAGGCGATTGCCGTTGAAGACCTAAAGTTTGGCGAGTCGACGTTCAGATTCGCAGGCCCTATCGGTAAGTTCAGCGATATCAAGCAGCTTCAGGGCTTAAGGGTGGCAACCGCGTATCCGCACTTGGTGGGCGATTTCTTGGCCAAGGCGGGCGTCTCGGTGACCATTGTTGAACTCGACGGAGCAGTCGAATCGGCAGTTCGACTCGGTGTCGCGGATGCGGTGGCCGATGTCGTTTCGACCGGAAACACGCTTCGGCAAGCATCCCTTGAAATCTTCGGTCCGACGATCTTGCACAGTACGGCCCAACTGATCAGCACACCGGGCAAAGAGAATTCTTCGGCGGCTCTGCTTAGACGTCTGCGCGGTGTGATCGTTGCTCGAGAGTACGTGATCTTCGACTATGACTGCCCTGCAGCACTTGTCGAGCAGGCTAGCGCGATTACCCCTGGCATCGAGTCGCCAACCGTTTCTCCGCTCAGAGACCCCGAGTGGGTCGCCGTGCGTGCTCTGGTCAGGTCTGGTGACATCAACGCCAAGATGGACGAGCTTTACGAACTTGGCGCAAGAGCGATCCTCGTGAGCGCAATCCACGCAGCTCGAATCTAGAGTTATGTCGCTATCGATCCGAATCATCCCTTGTCTTGACGTTGCCGACGGCAGGGTAGTCAAGGGTGTCAACTTCGAGAATCTGCGTGATGCCGGGGATCCGATCGAGCTTTCGGCTTATTACTACGAATCGGGAGCCGACGAACTGACCTTTCTCGACGTGAATGCGACCAATGAGAACCGTTCGACCATGTACGACTTGGTTCGTCGCACTGCGGAACAGGTGTTCATTCCACTTACGGTGGGCGGGGGAGTTCGCTCGGTTGACGACGTTGACCGCCTGCTTCAGTCGGGAGCCGACAAGGTTTCGATTGCCTCGGCAGCCCTGAACGACCCTTCGGTGATCGAAGCTATCGCGAATAGGTTCGGCTCCCAGGTCTTGGTTTTGTCACTCGATGCAAAACGCGACTCGGATGGCGTGTTCGTTGCCACCAAGAATGGCGGACGAGTGGTCACCGACATCGATGCACTTTCCTGGGTTAAGCGGGCTATCGACCTAGGCGTCGGTGAGGTGTTGCTCAACTCGATCGACGCCGACGGAACTCAAGAGGGTTTCGATATCGAAATGTTGGAGCGTGTTCGGGCGGTTTCTGGCGTTCCGCTGATCGCATCGGGCGGAGCGGGCAAGGCTCAAGATTTCGTAGCGGCCGCCCAGGCTGGAGCCGATGCAATCCTTGCCGCTTCGATCTTCCACAATCGGTCGGTTACCATCCAAGAAGTGAAAAAAGATTTAGCTCAGGCAGGATTCGAAGTCAGATGACCCCGATCGACAAAGACGTGCTCTCGATGGTGAAC
>JBEEJJ010000015.1:0-23115 GCA_041169265.1 Actinomycetota bacterium | reverse complement strand
GCCATCCTGCATCTATCAATTCCTGCCAGGTAGCCACTGTGGCGCGTTCACCAAGTTCTGCAGTCAAGTCTTCAAGTGTCGACCTTAGGTCATCCACCTTCATGTGGAGCGCGGCGAACCGAGTGTCACCCGTGGTTTCAAAATCAATCTCTTGTAGCGCTTCCAGCTGCTCAAGATATACATGATCTTGTTCGTCTGCTTCGACCATCCCGTGGTCTGCTGTCAAAACCGTCGGGATTCCTGCGTTCACTAGCGTCTGCATCTCCGAATCGATTTCCTCGAGTACTGAAATCCATTCATTACTTTTTGGGCCAAATCTGTGACCAGCCTGATCTAGTTCGGGCAGGTATAAATAGGTGACGCCCGGGGTTTTTGCCCCTCGCCTTGCGTTTTCAAATCTTGACGACAATTCGTCTACACCATTGAAAACAGCACCCGCCAATGTAAGTGCCGTGAACCCGGATTTCGCGTATTGGCTCGGTGCTACAGCTGTGACTACGCCGGGATGCCGTTCGGCAAGTGTTTCGTATGTTTTCCAGTCGGCAGGGTCACCTTGCCCCTGCTCCCAGCCTGACAAAAGGTTGACGCGTGCTCCCTCAACGGAATCGATTACGGTGTAACCGACCAAGCCGTGTTGACCCGCCCTCAGTCCGCTTGCGACGCTAGTAAGGCTTAGAACGGTAGTACTTGGGCACTCACTGCGAAGAGAACCCGGATTGGACTTGTGCGACCGAACAAGGAAAGGCGCATGTCCCGCAAAATCTAAAAGATTCTGTAACCCTAGCCCATCCACCATGACGACGATCACCGATGAGCTCGGGCGAAAACCCAACGGGTTAGACCGGTTCTCGGTCGATGCGATCGCGCTTGTCAACACAAGGCTCAATCTCCCGACATCCTTGGGAGCCGCGGGTATTCTCGTATTCGTCATCCAAGACAGTTTGCCATAGACCCATTTCTTGAAAGCTAAATGAACCCCGAATCGAAACCCGAAGAGCGGATAGTCGACATCGACCTGACCGCTGAAATGAAGGACTCTTTTCTTGAGTACTCCTATTCGGTTATTTATGCGAGGGCCTTGCCAGACGCCCGTGACGGTTTGAAACCCGTACAGCGCAGAATCGTCTATCAGATGGGCGAAATGGGCCTTCGTCCCGACCGGGGCCACGTCAAGTCGGCTCGTGTGTCAGGAGAAGTCATGGGCAAGCTTCACCCCCACGGCGACGGTGCAATCTACGACGCCATGGTGCGTATGGCGCAACCTTTCACCTTGCGAGTACCGCTGATTGACGGGCATGGCAACTTCGGATCTTTGGATGATGGTCCGGCCGCTGCTCGTTACACGGAGGCTCGTTTATCACAGGCTTCACTGCTGATGAACGAAAGCCTCGACGAAGACGTGGTCGACTTCAAGCCGAACTACGACGCGCAGCTCACCGAACCGGAAGTTCTACCTGCCGCCTTTCCAAACCTTCTCGTGAATGGATCCTCGGGTATCGCCGTAGGAATGGCCACAAACATGCCACCTCACAACATGCGTGAGGTTATCAACGCCGCCATCCACCTGTTAGAAAACCCACAGGCAACGACTTCTCAGTTGATGAAGTTTCTACCCGGTCCCGACCTCCCGACCGGAGGAATCATCGTGGGTCTAGAAGGCATCAAAGAGGCATATGAGACCGGGCGTGGAACGTTCAAAACTCGCGCACGCGTGAACATTGAGTCGGTAAGCCCCAGAAAAATGGGAATCGTCGTCACGGAACTTCCCTATTTGGTCGGCCCTGAGAAGGTGATCGAAAAGATCAAAGACGGAGTCAACAGCAAGAAACTAGTTGGCATCGCTGATGTGACAGACCTGACTGACCGGTCAAACGGGCTCAGATTGGTTATTGAGTTGAAGACCGGTTTCGACCCTCAGGTTGTGCTCGACCTCCTATACCGCTATACCCCGATGGAAGACTCCTTCGGCATCAACAACGTGACGTTAGTAAACGGACGACCTCACGTTTTAGGCATTCGCGACCTACTCGGCGTTTATTTGGCCCACCGAGTGACGGTGACTCGGCGCCGCAGTCAAAACAGACTTGGCAAGCGCCAGGCCCGACTTCATCTGGTTGATGGTCTTCTAGTCGCGATTCTCAACATTGATGAGGTCATTGAGGTCATTCGGAACAGTGACGAAGTGGATGAGGCACGCAGCAAACTGATGTCGGTTTTCGATCTATCGGAGATTCAAGCCGAATACATTCTGGAACTGCGCCTGCGACGTCTAACCAAGTTTTCAAAGATCGAGCTGGAAGCCGAGCGAGACAAGTTAATTGGCGAAATTCGCGACCTTGAGGCGCTACTTGCCGATGACGGTCTACTTCGTGGAGTCGTAGCAACTGAGCTCACGGAGGTTGCCGACAAATATGGGGATGCGAGGCGCACGACTCTATTGCAGGACGGCGAGATTGCGAACCCGACGTCCTCGTCCAAGTCAAAGCCAGTCTCCGCGGAGCTGGCCGACACGGCAACTTTGGTGGCGTTAACCGTCACGGGTCTCATCGGTCGGTTCAGCGCACTGCCTGAGAACGAGTCGCAAAAACGACGCAAGCACGATGTTTTGGCTCTTGCGATATCAACGACCACTCGCACAGACGTTGGTTGTCTCACATCTACCGGTCGAGTTATTCGCGTTCATGTCGGGGACATACCTGCAACAGGTGATTTCTTTGACGCCGGGCAGGCAGCTAAGGCTGCGGATTTCTTCGGGCTCGCTAGAGGTGAAAAACTCATCTCAGTTTTCGAACTCACGGAAAGCAACGAAATCTTTATAGGCACAGCCCAAGGTGTCGTGAAGCGTGTCGTTTCGGATTATCCAGCCAAGTCCGAGTTCGAAATGATTTCCCTCAAGGACGGAGATCGCATTGTGGGGGCAGCGAAGGTTGAAGGCGGATTGCACCTAGTCTTTGTGACGCGCCAGGCTCAGGTCCTTAGATTTGACGCCACCTCGATTAGAGCCCAGGGACGTGCTGCGAGCGGCGTTGCGGGTATTAACCTTGGTTCCGGCGACGAGGTCATCTTCTTTGGCGTCAGTTCGCAAAGCACCACAGGCCTGATTACGACCGCTAATTCCTCGACGGCTCTCTCGGGCACCGATTCGGGCAGCATCAAACTGTCATTAATCGATGAGTTCCCTACAAAAGGACGAGCTACCGGAGGTGTGAGAGGCCACAAATTCATTCGTGGAGAAGACCAGCTCTATGCCGCATCACTCGTCGGGGCAATACCAGTCGCATCGTCGCACGATGGAAAGCCATTGGAACTTCCAACGCCAACTAAGCGAGACTCGTCTGGAACCACATTGCCAGCCCTGTTCGCTGGTGCCGGCATTCAAGCTACTAGCTAATCCTTAAGCTCTGACGCTGAACTAGGCGTCGACCTTCGCGATGTCGAAGTCATCGGCGCTGTCGATGATGAAATCGCGTCTTGGAGCGACGTCGTTGCCCATTAGGAGCTCAAACATTCGTTCAGCGGCTTCGGCGTCTTCGACACGCACTCGTCGAAGGGTGCGCCGAGACCTGTCCATGGTGGTCTCTGCGAGCTGATCCGCATCCATTTCACCGAGACCCTTGTACCGCTGAATGGGCTCTTGATAGCGCTTCCCGGATGCTTTCAGCTTGGCTAATAGGTTTTCTAGTTCTGCCTGGCTGTATGTGTAGACGAACTCGTTCGGCTTGCTGCCGGAGTTTATGACGTTCACTCTGTGCAACGGAGGTACGGCGGCATAAACCCGCCCAGCTTCGACGAGTGGGCGCATGTATCTGAAGAAGAGTGTCAAAAGCAGCGTGCGAATGTGCGCACCGTCGACGTCTGCGTCGCTCATCAAAATTACTTTGCCGTAGCGTGCGGTATCGAGATCGAATGACCTGCCACTTCCCGACCCGATGACCTGGATGATTGACGCACATTCGGAGTTTGAGAGCATGTCGCTGATTGAAGCCTTTTGTACATTCAGGATCTTGCCTCGAATAGGAAGCAGTGCTTGGTACTCACTATCGCGAGCCAGTTTTGCGGTTCCAAGAGCTGAGTCTCCCTCGACGATGAACAGCTCACTAACGTCGGTTTCCTGAGTACGGCAGTCGACCAGCTTTGTTGGCAAGGATGAGGTCTCGAGTGCGTTTTTGCGACGCTGAGTCTCCTTGTGAGTTCTTGCCGAAATGCGAGACTTCATTTCACTCACAACTTTTTCGAGCAGGAGCGAAGCCTGAGCCTTGTCATCGCGCTTCGAGCTGTCCAGTCGCTCGCTCAAGGCCTTAGCCACGATGTTGGACACAATGTTGCGTACGGCTGGTGTTCCCAAGATTTCCTTGGTTTGACCTTCGAACTGGGGTTCTGCCAATCTAACGGTCACCACGGCGGTGAGTCCCGCTGTGATGTCTTCTTTTTCGAGCTTGTCGTTGCCCAACTTGAGTCTTCGGGCGTTCGCGTCAACCTGAGCTCGGATTACCTTGAGAAGCGCCTGCTCGAATCCGGCAACGTGAGTGCCGCCCTTGGGTGTGGCGATGATGTTGACGTATGAGCGAACCTCGGTGTCGTATCCCGTTCCCCACCGCACCGCGACGTCAACCTCGCAAGAACGCTCGACTTCGCGACTCTCCATATTGCCGTCTTCGTTCAGCACCGGAACCGTTTCGTTGAAATTCGCTGAACCGCTTAGTCGCCATGTCGCTGTTAACGCTGCATCCTTCGCAAGGTAATCGGCGTATTCAGTAACCCCACCATCAAACTTGAACACGTGGTGAATTGGTTCGCCTGTGCGTTGATCCAAGACGTCGAGCTTCAGGCCGGGCACCAAGAAGGCTGTCTGCCTAGCCCTTGAAAGTAACTCATCCGTAGCGAATGACGCCTCTTTGATGAAGATTTGGCTGTCAGCCCAGTAGCGAACCCTCGTGCCTGTCTTGCCTTTAGCAACCTTGCCAACGACTTGGAGCTCACTCGCGTCTTCAAACGGCTTGAAGGGATTTGAGGCAGCTATGCCCTTGGAATCGTCAAAGACTCCTGGTTCGCCACGGTGAAACGACATTTTGTATGTCTTTCCGTCGCGATCGACCTCAACATCAAGCCTTTCGCTCAATGCGTTGACCACGGATGCGCCAACCCCGTGCAGGCCACCGCTGGCGGCGTAGCTTCCACTGCCGAACTTTCCGCCAGCGTGAAGCTTGGTGAAAACAACTTCGACTCCAGTCAGCCCCGTCTTTGGCTCCACGTCGACGGGGATACCGCGGGCATGGTCTCGAACCTCAACCGATGAATCGTCGTGCAAGAGGATTTCGATCTCGGATCCGTGACCGGCCAGTGCCTCGTCAACGGAGTTATCGATGATCTCCCAGAGACAGTGCATAAGTCCGCGGCTGTCGGTGCTGCCAATGTACATACCGGGGCGCTTGCGCACTGCCTCGAGCCCCTCCAAAACGGAGAGATGGCGGGCGGAATAGTCGGTGTTTGGCACCTTGAAATGTTACGCCGTGCCCTAACGTGTGGCTGTGTTTGACACGAGAGCCGTCAAAAACTATTCGCAGATAGCGAAACTCACCGCAATAGTGCCGTGTTTGTCGGTGGCGTGTGTTGAGATTGACTCAGGAGGCATCAGATGCAAGAAACCGAAGTAGTAGAGACCAATCCCGAGAACGCCATTGCAGAGTCATTGACCGCTGCTGATCGGTGCGACTCTTGTGGTGCTCAGGCCTACGTGCGAGCCACTCTGCAGTTTGGCGAACTTCTCTTTTGTCTGCATCACGCCACTTTGAACAAGAAAGCTCTCGAACCCGTCACGGTCAAGTGGCACGACGAGAGCGACAAACTTCTCGCCCGCTGACCTAGTCTTGTGGCATTGCCCGAATCTTGGCCAGATGAACTTCGGCCAATTCGGCTTTTTTCGAATCTTGCAGTTCTGCACCAGCTCGGCGAATCAATTCGGTTGCCCAATCCTGATTCTTTGCTAGGAATGGCCCGTGTAAATGCGTAAGGATTACGTTCCGTTCAACGCGCACTAGAGGGTCTGTGGTGTTGGAGTTGAGGTAACCGATTGCTTGGGTCGGCCATCCATCTATGTCTAGGTTCAAGGTATAAGCGCGGCTAGATCTCTCCCCCGCCCCGAACCCGTAAATCTTTTGATCATGGAAAGCCCGCTTCCGACCACGATCCCCGGGACGTCCGCACTCAGCATGGTTTCGAATAAACGATCTATTTGAATCGCGTGAGTTTCGAGCTCCTTCAATGCCGCCTTAGACCCATGGCCGATGACGACGATCGCGTTGGTTGGCACTTGCCTTATAGCTTGGATGCAGGCTTCAAGCCCATGCTCGTCCACGACTTCTTCTAGACGATGTGCGACACCAGCCCACTCCAGCCTGGTAGCAAGGATGTCCGCGTTTTCAGCATCCCCGTTTAAGTTCAAGTGTTTCGGAAAGAGCTTGTAGATGGTGATCATCGTTCGACTTCCTCCGGACTCCAGAATCCCAGAGCCCGCCGCATGCGGCGCATTACATCAGCGCTAAAAATGACCGTCTTGTGACCACGGCCTGGCTTTGGCAGAGCGAAAAACCTCTCAATAGCGTCCTCAAGATCATCGGTCGTGTCGGCGACTGGCACTCCTTTGTAAAGGAGCGTCAAAGCGGCCTCGTGCGCGTTGTACCCAGTGCAAATGTCAACGTGGCTCAAGTTCGAGTAGTCCACCGTCCAGAGCCAAGAAGGATCGTGGACATCTCTACCGATTCCAAAGAGTATTTGCTCTGGGTTCGTAGTTAAGTTGTCAAGGTTCAACTGCATCGAACCGGGATTTTGGACGAGGATGAACTCGACGCTTTCTCCCCTGACCTGGACCATTTCTCCTCGTGCAAACACGGGAGGAACTTCATTCAGAGCTCTTGCGGCCTTCTCAGCATCGAACTTTGAACCCAGCAACCTGCGAGCACTCTCGAAAGCTGCAACGGCATCAAGAGCAAAATGAAGGCCACGGGCTGGGAGTGTCACCTCGTGCAGTTGGCCGCTGCTTTCTATCGCGATAGTGGTTGAGTTGTACTTCAATACTTCGGATGAACTGCTCGGGCGCTTTCTGTCGGGCAGGTAAGTTGGCGCAGTCTGCAGTCCACCATGTGCAGAGGTGATCTGCGGTTCGATGCCGAACCAACTAACGAGTTTGTCGGCAACACCGTCGCCAATCATGATCGTGTTCTGGTCGTCCGCATTCAAAACCACAGATTCGGTTGCTCTAGCGGCAACCTTCGCTAAATCTTCCCTGACCAGGGATGGGTCGACGAAGCGGTCAAGTTGGTCCTCCATGACATTCATCACGGTTACCTGGCGTGGTGCAACTTTTGTCGTAAGGCTTTCGGCGTGAGCTTCATCCATCTCGAGAATCGCTACGTCTGCGTGTATTGAACCGGCGAGTGACGATTTCTCAATGATGGTTGAGTAAAACCCTTGCAGAATGTTCGCGGTAGACGGATTGGTGAAAACGTTCATACCGTGCCCGCGCGCTATGGCGACGAGCATTTTGGTCGTGGTTGACTTGCCGGCAGAACCCGTGATGATTACGAGTCCGCCAGGAAAACTGTCTAACACTCTCCAAAGGATGCCTGGCGCAATCTTGCTCAGAATCAATCCAGGTAGCGCGGACCCGCCGCCTTTTCTAACCAACCTAATCAGCACTCGAGCAAGACGCCCGATGAGCAAGGCCGGCCAGTAGAGAAACATTTGGAGCTAGTTTTCTAAGAAGTCGCGCAGCATCTGTGAACGGGATGGATGACGCAGCTTAGACATGGTCTTAGCCTCGATCTGCCTAATTCGTTCACGAGTAACCCCGAATTCTTCACCGATTTGGTCGAGGGTTTTTTGCACACCGTCACCTAGACCGAATCGGCTTCTGATGACTCCTGCTTCGCGCGGATGCAGGGACTCAAGAATTCGTTCTAGCTCTCGCTGCAGCATCGAATAACCAACGGCATCTGCCGGAACGACAGCTTCGGTGTCTTCGATAAGGTCTCCGAACTCAGAGTCGCCGTCTTCGCCGAGTGGTGTCGAAAGCGAGATCGGTTCACGACCATACTTCTGAACCTCGACCACCTTTTCGGGAGTCATGTCGAGTTCGCGAGCTAGTTCTTCAGGGGTCGGTTCGCGACCGAGGTCCTGGAGTAGTTGGCGCTGGACGCGAGCAAGCTTGTTGATGACCTCGACCATGTGAACCGGGATGCGGATGGTGCGGGCCTGGTCGGCCATGGCGCGAGTAATCGCCTGTCGAATCCACCAGGTTGCATAAGTGGAGAACTTATATCCCTTGGTGTAGTCGAATTTTTCAACCGCGCGTATCAAGCCGAGGTTTCCCTCTTGAATCAGGTCTAGGAACTGCATGCCTCGACCGGTATATCGCTTCGCCAAGGACACCACGAGTCGAAGGTTGGCTTCGAGCAGGTGGGACTTAGCCCTCTGACCGTCTTTCTTGATCCAAATAAGGTCTCGCTCCAGTTCCCGAGGGATCTTCTTATCGGTGGCTAGTTTCTCTTCGGCGAAGAGTCCAGCTTCGATTCTCTTTGCGAGTTCAACCTCAAGTTCGGCGTTTAGAAGAGCGACCTTACCGATTTGTTTCAGGTAGTCCTTGACTGGGTCAGCGGTAGCGCCGCTGATTGTGGTGGTTTGAACCGGAATGTCGTCTTCTTCACGGTGTGAGAGAACGAATCCTCCACCAGCTTCGAGTGCCTTTTCCTTCTCCTTGGCTTCGGCATCCTCGTGGTGTTCGTCATCGTGATGTGCTGCGTCTAAGTCGATGATTGCCGCAGGGTCGACCGGTTCAACCGGTTCACTTCCTTCGGTGTCCAACTCAACATCGGCGAGCACATCGCCGACTGTCTCGAGATCTTCTTCTTCGAGCAACTCGTCTTCGTCGCCAAGCTTAGGCAATTTGGCTTTAGTAGCTTTCACGGCCTTGTTTGGCTTAGCGTCGGCAGTGACCATTGCCTTAGCCGAGGACTTCTTGGTCGGCTTTGCTGGTGTAGAAACTGATGCCTCGACCGCCGGCTTAGAGGCCTTTGCTTTGGTGGCTTTGGCTGGCTTCTCGTTCGAAACTTCTTGTGGCGCTGATAGTTTCTCGGCAGCCATCTTTGCAACCTTGACTGGTTCGTCTTTGGCCTTAGCCTTTGCTGGCTTCAGCTCTGGCTTAAGTGCGGCGTCTTTGGAGGCCGACTTGGATGCTGTTGGCTTAACTGCAGCCTGTTTTGGCTGCGAGACCTTAGCGGTGGCGTTCGGCTTAGAGTCCCCAACCTTTGCGGTTTTCGGATCAGATTTGCTCGAGGCTTTGCCTGCAGACGCGGCGGTTTTCGTCAGGGGCTTGACCGTTTCTTCGGCGTCAGCTTTTGTCGAAGCCTTAGCGGCTGGCTTTGTCGAAGATTTCTCTGCGGTTTTGCTGGAAGATTTTGCAGTTACCTTGGCGGTTGTCTTTTTGGGTGCGGCTGGCGCGGACTTGCTTGAAATCGTTGTGCTCTCTTCGGTGGTTGCTTTGGAAACTGACGCATCGTCGCGTTTTGTGTGCTCGGGATGCAGAATCCTAGAAAACAGGCCACGTTTTTTTTCGGGCTTGTCTGATTTGTCTTTGGCCACTGGGAACCTTCCAATTCTTGGATTAGCAAACCTGGTTAGACATCTGGGCAACACAAGGACCCATGTCAAATTGCGAGCAATCGACTGGGTCCAGTAATAAGTATGCCATCGGGTGACGACATTGAAGTACAAGCGTCGCTTGCCCGTGTCTAAACAGCGATAGTGGGCCCTTTATTCCGTGGCGTTGATTGATGCGTTGTGTCGTTTGGCCGAGCGTTCGAAAAAGAAAAGTCCGATTCCAAGAACTAGTAACTGTGACGACATTGCGATCCGGAAGTGAGTGTTTGAGTAGAGCTCCTTGCCGTCTACTGCGTGTTGGAAATCAAGAGTGACCCCCACAAGAAAAAGCATTACGAAACATGCCAGGAAACCGCCGACGTTGATGATGCCGTTTGAGATTCCGAGATTATTTTTGTCGACATAACTTCTAGAAAAATCGAAGGCGATCATCGACGCCGGTCCCCCGATGCCCATCAATGCAACTAGGGAGCAGACCGCTAGATAAGGAAGTTGTCCTTCGTGTGTTGCGGCGGCTGCCCAAGCAAGAATAATGGCGACCACGATCCACCTGACCAACGGTCTGCGCGAATTTGGAAAGTTTGCTACCGTCCAGCCGATTATTAGGCCGGCTATTGCGTTGACGATGACAAAAATCGTCAGCACGGATGAGGCTTCGGCGGCAGTGAATCCCTGTCCGCCAACCATGTACGGCACACCCCAAAGCAGTGCAAACATCGTTCCCGAAGCTTGGGTCGAAAAATGTGTCCAAAATCCGAGGGGCACAGCCTTATCGCGAAGTGCCGATCGTATGTTAGCGAAAACCCCTGAACGCTTGGGTGTAACGGCGGAACGCCTTGTTTGCTCATCCCATGTACCTATGAATACGAGAGCCGAAATCAAGAAACCGATGGCAGAAAGACCTAAGAATGCAGCCTCCCACGATGTCGCATGGAGCAGGATTGCGAATGGAATCGCCGAGGCGATCTGCCCAGTCTGACCAATTGTCGCGAGCCATTGTTGCGTGATGGAGGCACGTTTTCCTTCGAGCCAGCTATTCGCGAGACGAATCATGGAGATGAAAGTGAAAGCATCGCCCATGCCAACCAGCATTCGCCCGAGCACTGCAAGTTCAAGGCTGGGAGCTAGAGCGACTACTAGTTGACCCAGAGCCATGATCGCGGCTCCGGTAGAGAGCATTCGTCGAGGTCCATGTCTATCGAGGAGTATTCCAACCGGAACCTGCATGCTGGCGTATACAACCAGTTGTAAAACGGCTAGCGCGGACAACTGGGATGCGGTGGTGCTGAACCTTTCTGACGCGTCTAGGCTTGCAACGCCCATGCTGCTGCGTTGCATGACTGCCACGAAGTAGGCGACCGTAGCGAGGGCAATTGCAAGAATGCCGCGACGACTCGTTGATTTCAGTTTTCTTGGTCTTCCGCGTTGTTTCTGCGCCTGGCTGCAAGATAATCTTCGATGTCGGAAGCCAGATCTTCTGCAGTGGGAATGGGTTGTTCGGCTTGAGTGATCGGGGTCTTGATCGGGCCGAATCGTTCACTCTTGTATCCCTGCTCGAGAGACTCCACCATTCGGGCGAGCTCCTGATTCTCCCCCATCTGCTTGGTTAGATTGGCCAGAAACTTTAGGTTCTGCTCTCGCAGAGAGTCTGTTGGGAAGATCAGGTTGGTGGCCGCCGAGATTAGTTCAAAGCATGTGATTCCGACCTGTGGGTACTCGGAATCGGCGAGATAGTGAGGGACAAGAAGAACAAAGCCGGCGCAGGGAATCTCGATAGAGCGCAAACGGAACTCAAGTAGATGTAGCACATTGCCGGGAACCTGAGTCTCAGGTTTCCACTCGCTGTATCGCTCGGTCAAGTCGCGTCGCGTGCCGCTGACGGTTACGCCGAGACTTCTTGTGTGAGGAATTGGAAAAGGTATCGACTGCACCCACATAACCTCGGAGATTGCGAACAGATCGATAAGGTATTCGATGGCATCCGCAAAAGCTTCCCACTTGAAGTCCGGCTCATAACCGTGCATGAACAGAAACTGTTGCCCCGCCTCATCCTTGGTTAGATAAATTCCTAAGACGGCCGGCTGATAGTCACTTACGTGGTCTCTCTCGAAATAGACAACAGGCCGGCGACTGCGGTAGTCGAGCAGTGCATCGTTTGAAAACCTAACTACCAGTTCGGTGTCTAAGTTCGTGAAGATGTTTTCACCGAGGAGCGCATAGCTTCCGCCTGCATCAGTGAACCCCGAAATGCCGACAATCAGTCGAAGACCCAGAGGCACCTCGCTTGCCGAGTCGAGAGTTTCGAAAAGTTGGGACGGGTTCATCCCTCAATCCTAAATCGCATGACTAGCATAGGGACATGTCAATTACCAGCATCCGCGTGTCAGCTAAAGTCCCCGCTCTAAAGTCCGACCAGGCGATCGTCATCGGTCTAAGGGGTCTGACGAGAGATTTCGAATTCGTCCAACAGCAGCCTCTGGCCGAGTTGCCTTCAGTTTCCGATCTAAAAAAACTCGGTGCGAAGTCGAACTTGGAATCGGTGACACGATTTCTTTTAAACGGTCGCCTCATCTTGGCCTTAGGCCTTGGTGAGGGCGTCCTAACGGCTGATGAATACCGTGAGTTGGCTGGAACGGCCATTAGGAACCTGAGAGAGTTCAGTGAAATAGTCCTAAATCTTCCGCACGATTCCGTCGAAGTAGCGTTGGCCCTGATGGAAGGTGCAACGCTCGCGCACTACGAGCACAACGACTTCAAGAGTTCGAAATCCACCATCGGAAATTCGAGCTTGGTTGTTGTTTCGTCGAAGAAGGTCTCAGCTCAACAAACCGAGCAGATCCTCGCGGTCGGTCGTGCAGTTGAAAGCACGCGGAATTTGGTGAATATGCCACCAAACGAGCTCTACCCGAAAAGTCTCGCCGCGCGAATCCAGAAACAAGCCAAGAGCGTCCCAGTCACGGTTGAAGTTTGGGACGAAGCTAAGTTGAAGGCAGAAAAGTGCATCGGAATCCTTTCTGTCGGTCAGGGGTCCGTTCGTCCACCTCGCCTCGTCAAGATTTCCTATCGTCCTAAGGGCGCGAAGAAGCACCTGGCCTTGGTTGGCAAGGGAATCACTTTCGACTCTGGCGGTCTGACTCTCAAGCCTGGACCCGGCATGCTGGGCATGAAGTACGACATGACTGGTGCAGCCACCATCGGGCTTGCCACGCTGGCCATCGCGGAATTGGGGTTACCAGTCAGGGTGACGGCATATCTGTGCGTAGCAGAGAACCTACCGAGCGGCTCGGCAACCAGGCCAAATGACGTGATCAAGTTCAGAAACGGCAAGACCGTGGAAGTAACCAACACGGATGCTGAAGGACGCTTGGTATTGGCGGATGGCCTGATTCTCGCCTCTGAGTCTCAGCCCGATCTGATTGTCGACGTTGCGACCTTGACCGGTGCGGCACGTGTAGCGCTCGGGGTTAGAACGACAGGACTGATGGGTACGGATGCTGGCGTCGAAAGCTTGAAAGCTGCAGCCAAAAATTCCGGCGAGAAAGTCTGGCACATGCCGATGCCCAAGGAACTTCGTAACCTCCTGAACTCAGACACAGCCGATCTGATCAACTCAAAATTGGGCGATCCATCGGGGGGAATGTTGGTCGGAGCACACTTCCTCGCGGAATTTGTCGGCATGAAAAAGGGAACTAAGGAGATGTTGCCCTGGGCTCACCTCGACATCGCGGGGCCGGCAAATAACGATGGTGCTCCTTATGGATACACTCCGAAGGGTGCCACGGGTGTAATGTTGCGCACGCTAGTCGAGGTAGCGAAGTCGCTCTAGTAGACTGTTAGGCGAATCCGCAGCCGAAACTATTGGAGATTTATCGTGGCCGAACACAACTTTGACGTCGTAATTCTTGGAGGCGGAAGTGGCGGTTACGCGGCCGCACTGCGGTCGGCACAACTAGGTAAGAGCGTCGCCTTAATTGAGAAAGACAAACTTGGCGGTACCTGTCTGCACCGCGGTTGTATTCCTACCAAGGCCCTTCTACACTCTGCCGAGGTAGCCGACGTTACCCGAGATTCCGCTGCATACGGAGTCAACTCAAACTTCATCTCAATCGACATGACCGTTGTCAATAAATACCGCGACGGCATCATCGACAAGCTGTTCAAAGGTCTTACCGGTCTTGTATCTAGCAAAAACATCACAGTGGTTAGTGGCGAAGGTCGCCTGACCGGTCCAAAAACAGTCACTGTGAACGGCGACACTTACACCGGTCAGAATGTTGTCCTCGCATCCGGTTCTTACTCGCGCAGCCTCCCCGGTTTAGAGATCGGCGGACGCGTGATCACCAGCGAGCAAGCCCTGCAAATGGACTTCGTGCCGGGCAAGGTTTTGGTTCTCGGCGGCGGTGTCATCGGTGTTGAGTTCGCATCCATTTGGAAGTCATTCGGGGCAGAGGTCACCATCATCGAGGGACTACCGCACCTAGTTCCGAACGAAGACGAGTCTGTGTCGAAGGGGCTTGAGCGAGCATTTCGCAAGCGCGGAATCGAATTCAAGCTCGGCGTTCGCTTTGCCGGTGTCGAGCAACACGAGAACGGCGTAGTTGTTTCTCTCGAAGATGGAACAAAGCTCGAGGGTGAACTACTGCTTGTTGCAGTCGGTCGCGGTCCGAACACGGCAGGCCTCGGCTATGAGGAGCAAGGCGTCGCCATGGATCGCGGTTTCGTACTCACCAACGAGAGACTGCAGACCAGCATCCCGGGTGTTTATGCTGCCGGTGACATCGTTCCAGGTCTTCAGCTCGCCCACCGTGGATTCCAACAAGGAATCTTCATTGCCGAAGAAATTGCCGGCCTCAAGCCTGCTGTTATCGATGAAAACGGCATCCCTAAGGTCACCTACTGCGAACCAGAGGTTGCGAGCGTAGGACTAAGCGAGGCTAAGGCTCGCGAAACCTATGGCTCAGACAATGTCTCGGTTTACGAGTACAACTTAGGTGGCAACGGTAAGAGCCAGATTCTAGGTACCGCAGGCTTTATCAAGTTGGTTCGTCGCAACAATGGCCCTGTCGTTGGCGTTCACATGATCGGTTCTCGCGTGGGTGAGCAAATCGGAGAAGCGCAGTTGATTGTGAACTGGGAAGCCTATCCAGAAGATGTTGCGACTCTCGTGCACGCACACCCAACCATGAATGAAGCAATTGGCGAGGCTCACCTGGCTCTCGCTGGCAAACCGCTACACGCGCACGCCTAGTATTTAACTCGAACAGGAGCAAAAAGATGAGCGACAACGTACTTCTACCAGCCCTAGGTGAGAGTGTCACCGAAGGAACGGTTACCCGCTGGCTTAAGAAAGTTGGCGACACGGTCGCCGTAGACGAGCCACTGGTTGAAATCTCGACCGACAAGGTCGATACCGAAATTCCATCGCCATTCGCTGGTGTCGTTGAACAAATCCTGGTCGCAGAAGACGAAACCATTGAGGTTGGCGGCGTTCTGGCTGTGATCGGAACCGGTTCTGGCGCTCCCGCCGAAGTAGCACCTGCTCCCGCGGCCGCCGAAGCGCCTGCCGAAGCGCCTGCCGAAGCTCCTGTCGTTCCGGCTCCTGCTGCAGCGGTACAGGCTCCGGTCGTGCCAGCGCCCGCTCCTGCTGCACCTGTTTATGTTCCGCCAACCGCGCCTGCAGTTCCTGTCTACGCGCCACCTGTTACACCAGCCGTGTCGGCTCCTGCTGAAACTGCTGCCCCAGAGGCTTCTTCGAGCCCTGCCGGTGACGCTGGCTACGTGACGCCTCTAGTTCGCAAACTGGCGTCTGAGTCTGGCGTAGACCTAAACAACGTTGCTGGCACCGGTGTTGGTGGTCGAATTCGCAAGGATGACGTTCTCGCCGCAGTTTCGGCACCAAGCTTGCCTGCTGTGAGCTCCCCAGCTGCTGCCACTGTCCCAACGTCCAGCGTTCCAGTAGAGGCGTCGGCACTTCGAGGCACCACCGAGCCAATGTCCCGCCTGCGCAAGGTCCTTGCAGAGCGTGCAGTTGCTTCGATGCAACAAACAGCGCAACTCACCACCGTGGTCGAGGTCGACGTCACCAAGATTGCCGCACTTCGAGCAAAGGTACAGCCACAGTTCGTTGCGGCTACCGGTGGCAAATTGAACTTCATGCCGTTCTTCGCTCTGGCTGCCGCCGAAGCCCTGAAGGCTCATCCGAAGCTCAACGCGACCATCGATGGTGACAACATCGTTTATCACCCAACCGAGAACATCTCTTTCGCGGTGGATACTGAACGCGGCCTGCTCACTCCAGTCATTCGCGATGCGTCAACTCTCAACATCGCACAGATCGCGGCTTCGATTGCCGACCTTGCGCTTCGCACACGCGAAAACAGACTCAAGCCTGACGAGCTGGGTGGTGGCACATTCACACTTACCAACACCGGGTCACGAGGTGCACTTTTTGACACCCCTGTCGTCTTCCTACCTCAGGTCGCGATTCTTGGCACGGGCGTTGTCACCAAGCGCCCGGTCGTGGTTGCGGCCGCCGACGGCTCAGACACTATTGCTATCCGCAGCATGGTCTATCTGGCCCTGTCTTACGACCACCGTCTCGTCGACGGTGCTGATGCCAGCCGCTATCTCGTTGATGTGAAAGCTCGCCTTGAGGCCGGAGCATTCGAAACAGACCTAGGCATCTAGTTTCGTTCTGAAAATAGCGCTGGCAAATGCCAGCGCTTTTTTCACGTCTAGGGCAACCGGCTCTGAGAATCGAACCGAAAGTCGATCGTCGTCACCAATCTTGAACATCAGTTTTGTAGTCGGTTCGACCGCATCCTGTCGCGGTGGTTGTGACTACACCGCCAAATCTGTGCTTCTTTACCTGAGGTATGCAGGTTGGTGAAGGTGTTGAGAGGCTGACCTTCTTGTCATGACTAACGAGCCCTGTGCTAGTTTTTGCCGCGCCTGTCGGACGAGGATCATTCGTTCGGGCAAGGGGGAAAGCAAATGAAAGAGTCAGGACTAGAAGCAGAACAAAACACACTGTGACCGCCCCTTTAGACCGCTTATCTGCCCGGCGGGCGCGAGGCCTCGTGCGAATGTGGCCTGGTTCTTGAAGGACGCTCAGAAGTTCGACTGCACCTCGCAGCCCAGTGAGCCTATACCGAGAAGGTTTTCTAGCGAATCTCTTTATGTTCATGGCGAGTCAATACTGCACAGCAAAACTCACACGAGCGGGTACAGCCCGAGAACCTGTTCAAAACCTAGCTTGAATCGAATTAAGATTAAGCAGTGCCTGAATTTCTAGTCGCCGGATTAAACCCCAATTTCGTTGAATACAACGAAGCATGGGAGTTGCAGCGAGCGATCCACCGTGAGGTCGTAGACGGCGACCGCCCTGAGACCGTAATCCTGCTCGAACATCAGAGCGTTTTCACGGCCGGAAAACGAACCGAGGACTCTGAGCGACCAACCGACGGAACTCCTGTGATCGACGTAGACCGTGGTGGCAAAATAACTTGGCACGGCCCAGGTCAACTTGTTGGATATCCAATCTTGAAGCTCCCTCAACCTATCGACGTAGTCGGATACGTTCGTTGGATGGAACAGTGGCTTATCGACGTTCTGTCGGAATATCAGGTCTTGGGCATCCGCGTTCCTGGCCGATCGGGCGTCTGGGTCGATACACGCGACGGAATCGAGAAGGTTGCGGCCATCGGAATCCGAGTTTCCGAGCACCACACCATGCATGGCTTCGCGCTCAACTGCAACAACTCCCTTGATCCGTATGAAACGATTGTTGCGTGTGGCATTTCTGATGCAAAGACCACCACTTTGAGCAAGCTTGTTGGTCGGGAAATCAGCCCGTCCGAAGTTTTAAAAATAGTCACAGCAAAGTTTCAACCAATCGAAAGCAACCGATGAGCGAACTCCCAAGACCAGAACGCAAACTACTTCGCATTGAAGCGAGAAATGCCGCTGTGCCGATTGAGCGCAAGCCTGAATGGATAAAAACGGTCGCCAAGATGGGTCCCGAATATCAGGCCATGCAGAAACTCGTGAAGTCAGAGGGTTTGCACACCGTTTGCCAAGAGGCTGGATGTCCAAACATTTTCGAGTGCTGGGAAGATCGCGAGGCCACCTTCTTGATTGGGGGTTCACAGTGCACGCGTCGTTGCGATTTTTGTCAAATCGACACTGGAAAGCCTGCAGATCTTGACACCGACGAACCGCGCAGGGTGGGCGAGTCAGTCGCTACGATGGGGTTGCGCTATGCCACGGTGACCGGGGTTGCTCGCGATGACCTTGAGGACGAGGGATCTTGGCTGTATGCCGAAACGATCCGCCAAATTCACCAGCAGTCCCCCGGCACAGGAGTTGAGATTCTCGTTCCCGATTTCTCTGGCAATCCAGAACATCTAGGGCGAGTCTTCGATGCAGCTCCAGAAGTATTCGCACACAACGTAGAAACCGTTCCTAGAATCTTCAAGCAAATTCGTCCCGCGTTCACTTACGAGCGTTCACTAGACGTGATTCGCCAAGCCCGAGACTTTGGGCTAGTCACTAAATCGAACTTGATTCTTGGTATGGGCGAAACTCGCGAAGAGATCAGCGATGCTCTACGCCACCTGCACGAAGCCGGGACTGACATCGTGACAATCACCCAGTATCTGCGACCAACTGTTCGCCATCATCCCGTTGATCGATGGGTAAAGCCGGAAGAGTTCGTAGAACTCAAGAACGAAGCAGAAGAAATTGGTTTCCTGGGAGTGCTTAGTGGCCCATTGGTGCGCTCGAGCTATCGTGCTGGACGTCTCTGGGCGAGCTCGATGATTAAGAAGGGTCGCAGTATCCCTTCTCATCTGCAACACCTTGCCGATGCTGCTGTCAAAGACGGGTTTAGTCAGGCTGTCGGCTAGGCTTTTTCCATGGCTAAACAGACTGATCCCGCTAAACCACAAGGCCGCTGGGCGCAAATCTTCAAACTCTTTGGTGAAACCATCAAAGTTGATAAGGCCGCGTTACCTCTAACGCTGTTGGTCTCTCTAGGCGCATTGGCTGTTGGAATCCTTCTGGCTATCTACGGCAGTGACAACGTCCTCTTCACCATCATCTACCTGGTGCTCGGTTTGTTTGCAGCCGCGATGCTGGGTCTCATTGTGATGTCGAGAAGAGCTGAAAAGGTCGCTTACGGGCGTATCCAAGGGCAGCCTGGTGCTGTTGGGGCCGTCATTACCTCATCTATCAAACGTGGATGGCGCACCAGTGAGGTTCCTGTAGCGGTCAACCCTAGAACGCGCGATGCCATCTATCGTTGTGTGGGAGCCGCCGGAGTCGTACTTGTTGCTGAAGGCAGTAGAACAGGAACAAAAACCATACTCGACGAAGAAATTCGAAAGTTGAAACGCGCAACTCCGGGTGTCCAAATTCACGTGTTCTATGTAACCGGCGACTCATCCGGCACTCCCCTTGCGAGCCTCGGGCGAGAAGTAACCCGACTGAAAAGAACTCTTAGCCGCGCCGAGGTAAGTGCCGTAAATTCAAGACTCCAAGCGCTCGGAATGAATATCCCCATTCCTAAGGGCATAGACCCAGCCAGGATGCGCCCGTCAAGACGGTAAGGTCAACTCCTTAGCGGCTTTTCGGGGTTTCTCTCTCTGGTTCACCGCCGCCGGTCGAGAATAGGCATTGAGAAAGTTTTACATTCACGAAACATTCGTGGCGAGGCAACGCGGAATGTTGCGGATAGACTTTTAGCAGACGGCTCCGATGTCGCGCCGATCAAATCCAGTAAACCTTTTTGAAGGGATTCCCCTATGTTCAAGACCGCCTCTGAGGTAGTCAAGTTCATCAAGGACAACGACGTAAAGTTCCTCGATGTTCGCTTCACCGACCTACCAGGTGTTCAGCAGCACTTCAACCTCCCAGCAGCCATGATCGACGAGCAGTTCTTTGTCGACGGCCAGCTTTTCGACGGTTCGTCCATTCGAGGCTTCGCTTCGATCCACGAATCCGACATGCAGCTCATCCCAGACGTGACCACTGCTTACCTCGACGCTTTCCGCGTTGAGAAGACCCTGGTGATGTTGTTTGACATCTACAACCCGCGCAATGGCGAGCTCTATGGTCGTGACCCACGCCAGACCGCCAAGAAGGCAGAGGCATATCTAGCTTCGACCGGTATCGCAGACACCGCGTTCTTCGCTCCAGAGGCGGAGTTCTTCATCTTCGATGACGTTCGCTACGAATACAAGCAGAATGGCTCGATGCACTTTGTCGACAGCTCTGAGGCTGCTTGGAACTCGGGTCGCGTCGAAGAGGGCGGAAACCTTGCCAACAAGACTCCATACAAGGGTGGCTACTTCCCTGTTTCGCCAGTTGACCAGCACGCAGACATGCGTGACCAGATCGTGCTCGAGCTCGAGGCTGCGGGTCTTTCGGTGGAGCGAAGCCACCACGAAGTTGGTACTGCCGGTCAGGGCGAGATCAACTACCGTTTTGACACCCTGGTCAAAGCCGCCGACGACATCCTGAAGTTCAAGTACATCGTCAAGAACGTCGCCAACGCCTTTGGCAAGACCGCGACCTTCATGCCAAAGCCACTGTTCGGTGACAACGGTTCGGGTATGCACGTGCACCAGTCACTGTGGAAAGACGGCAAGCCTCTGTTCTATGACGAAAGTGGCTACGGCGGACTTAGCGACATCGCTCGCTGGTACATCGGTGGAATCCTTAAGCACGCGCCATCGCTGCTTGCCTGGACCAACCCAACCGTCAACTCCTACCACCGCCTAGTGCCTGGCTTCGAAGCACCGGTGAACCTCGTTTACTCGGCTGGTAACCGCTCGGCTGCCATCCGCATTCCGATGACTGGAACCAACCCGAAGGCAAAGCGCATCGAGTTCCGTGCTCCTGACGCCTCGAGCAACCCATACTTCGCTTTCGCAGCGATGTTGATGGCTGGCCTCGACGGAATCAAGAACCGCATTGAGCCACACGCGCCAGTGGACAAGGACCTCTATGAGCTTCCAGCCGAAGAGGCAAAGAACATTCCTCAGGTTCCTGGCAACCTTGAGGACGTCTTGAAGGCACTCGAGGCCGACCACGACTACCTGCTCGCAGGCGACGTGTTCACCAAGGACCTCATCGAGACCTGGGTTGACTACAAGCGCGAGAAGGAAATCAAGCCTCTCGCCCTTCGTCCTCACCCATACGAGTTCGAGCTTTACTACGGCGTCTAGTCTCTGACAAAGTAGAGAGTGCCCCACGAATTGTGGGGCACTTTGCTTTATGCGGGGTTAGTTGCTCTGACTCCGAGTGGCGGAAAAATGCTCTCGGCTAGTCTGCAAAGAACAGGCGCTCAAACACCATGCGGCTGCGCCTAGTGAACGCCAAATAGTCTTGTTCAAGCGTGGATGCGCTGCCGGCCGGGTATTCAAGAATTCGAGCCATTCCCTCAAGCATTCTTCGATCGTTCGGCAACACGTCTGATCGCTTATTTGCCCACAATACTGAGGCCGATCGCGCGCGAGAACTGATCAACCAGGCTTCGCGAAGCACTCTGGCATCGTGTTCGACAACTAATCCTTCGACAACACAAGCTTCAAGGGCAGCCAAAGTTTGCGGGTTGCGAATGTTCGGATGCTCGCGCCCGTGCTTGAGCTGCAACAGTTGCACCAACCACTCGACATCGCTCAGAGACCCTCGCCCCAGCTTGAGATGCCTTCTCGGATCTGCGCCTTGAGGCAAACGCTCGGTCTCCATCCTTGCCTTTATTCTGCGTATGTCGGTAACGGCAGAGGTGGAAAGTTGAGTCGGATATCGGAATCGATCGGCAAGCGACTCAAAATCCTCTTGCAGAGATTTAGATCCGGCGAAGGCTCGAGCACGCAGCAGCGCTTGGGCCTCCCAGGTGTCCGACCATCGCTGATAATAAGCTTCGTAAGATTCAAGCGATCGAGCAACCGGCCCATTCTTGCCTTCTGGGCGCAGGTCTATGTCGAGCTCGAACTCCAAAACTGGATCGGCCGAAATGCGTTTGAGCTCACTAACCAACCTTTCGGCTAGTTTTTGGGCTTCATCTCCAGTAGTCGTGATCGGGCGGTAGACATAGATGACATCGGCATCACTGCCGAACCCCAACTCACGACCGCCAAAACGACCCATCGCAATTACCGCGAACTCTATGAGTTCATGAATTGGCTGTTTGGCGATGTCAACAAGATTTGAATCGCCAATCGATTCGAGCAAACCGTCGATGTAGGCCTCAGTGATATCGCTCAAGGCCTGCTCGATCTGACCTAGGGATAGGTCTCCGAGCACAGCCCCCAGAGCTACGCGCAATGTTTCTCTGCGGCGAATAGTGCGAATCGACGCGGCTGCGGTTTCAAGGTTCTCGTGTCTATCGGTGATGGCTCGAATTTCTAACAGAAGCAATTCCTTGGATGCGGGTTGAAGACCATCTGGGCGGTCTAACCAGGCTGCAGCCTCGGGTATCTTCTCAAGCAGATTGGTAGCGAGCCTGCTAAGCGAAAGCACGGTAGTAAGGCGCTCTGCGGCCCCAGCCGAATCTCGCAGCATCCTCAGATACCACGGAGATTCACCTAGGTCTTCGCTGAGTCGTCGAAATGCTAGCAAGGCGTTGTCTGGATCTGAACCCTGACCAAGCAACTGAAGGATGACGGGTAGCAAGGTCTTTTGTATCGTAGCTCGCCGCGACAGCCCTGAAGTCAGGGCTTCGATGTGGCGCAGAGCCGTTGCCGGATCAAGAAATCCAACTGCCCGGAGTCTGTCTAGTACCTGCTCTGAAGAGAGACTCAAACCGCCACCATCCAGCTTGGCTGTTGCCGACAAAAGTGGACGGTAGAAAACCTTCTGGTGAAGCGATCGAACCTCTACTTTGACTTCGTTCCATTTAGTCAATAACTCCTCACTGCTTCGCAGACCCACCGCCCTGGCAAGAGCTCGTTGTGCGTACTCATCTACCGGCATGAGGTGTGTCCGGCGCATCCCCGAGAGCTGAATGCGATGCTCAAGAGTGCGCAGGAATCGGTAGTGGGTGTCAAAGGCCAGGGCATCTTCTCGGCTGATGTAGCCAGCTTGCTTAAGGCTCTCGATTGCCGCCAAGGTATCGCGCTGATGGACCGTTTCATCAGTACGACCGTGAACCAGCTGCAGAAGTTGCACAGTGAACTCGATGTCTCTAAGCCCACCAGCCCCGAGTTTGATTTGGCGGTCGACCTCGTCGCTAGGTATGTACTCCATCACACGCTCGCGCATCTTTTGCGCGGACTCCACGAAGCCATCGCGACCAGCGGAGTTCCACACGAACGCCGAGGTAGCGGTTTCATATGCGTTGCCGAGTTGGCGGTCTCCGGCGACCACGCGGGCCTTGAGAAGTGCCTGGAATTCCCAGTTTTGCGCCCATTTTTCGTAGTAAGAAACATGCGAGTTTAGGGTGCGGACCAGGCTACC
>JBEEJJ010000014.1:0-17773 GCA_041169265.1 Actinomycetota bacterium | reverse complement strand
ACGCGTCAGAAACATCTTCATCTGCTCAGGCGTGGTGTTTTGTGCCTCGTCGAGGATAACGAACGAGTCATTGAGAGTTCTTCCTCGCATGTAGGCCAGTGGTGCCACTTCAATAGTGCCCGCAGCAACGAGTTTTGGAACCGCCTCCGGCTCTAACATCTCGTGCAACGCATCGTATAAGGGTCTCAGATATGGGTCGATCTTGTCATTGAGCGTGCCAGGAAGAAAGCCAAGCCTCTCGCCAGCTTCGACCGCTGGGCGGGTGAGAATTATTCGACTTACTTCCTTGCGTTGCAGCGCCTGAACGGCTTTTGCCATGGCAAGGTAGGTTTTTCCGGTTCCAGCCGGCCCAACACCGAAAACAATCGTGTTTCTATCGATTGCGTCGACGTAGTTTTTTTGTCCTAGAGTTTTCGGTCTAATCGACTTGCCGCGAGAAGAAAGAATGCTTTGGCTTAGAACCTCGCCCACCGGAGCCGAAGCGTCGGTCTTGAGCATGCGAACGACTCTGGCGATGTCCTCAGACGTGGGAGCGCGACCGTCGCGCACGGATTGCGCTAGTTTCTCAACCGCAGTTCTGGCTGCCGAGACGGCTACAGAATCACCCTCGAGCTTAATTCGATTGCCGCGAGCGGTGATGCGGAGCTGTTCAAAAACTTCTTCGAGTTGATGCACAAGTTGATCACCTGGGCCGAAGACCGTGGCTACATCAACGGAATCGAGTTCGAAGCTCTCGACGGCCTTCTGAGATTTAGTTGCCACTGTCTACCTTGGGAGAGTTTGACGTAACGTGCCCATGGGCGTGAAAAACCGTTTGCCCGGCCTCAATACCGGTGTTGAAAGTGAATCTAAATGCGCCGGTCGATTGCTGCTCGGCTACTTTGGCGCCCAACTGAACTAGATCAACCAGCGCATCCTCGTCAGAAAATGCCAGTTCGACGATGTTTGCATGATGCTGCTTGGGAACTACCAGGATGTGAATAGGCTGCCTTGGTTGAACATCCCAGAAAGCAATCGAGTGCTCTGATTCGGCCACGACGTTTGCTGGTATTTCACCAACGACAATCCTGCAAAAAACGCAATCGCTCAAAAGTTCCTCCGTTCCAAATCTAACCCCATGCCCCACTACCTGCTGTTAGTGCGGCAAGGGCGGCCACGCCCGCAGTTGAGGTGCGGAGAATGCCTTTACCTAGATGCACCCGCACCGCCCCGGCACTTTCAAGACTTTTCAGTTCGTTCTCGGTGATGCCACCCTCTGGGCCGACAATCACAGTTATTGGTTTCTCAAGCTTGGCTACATCTTTGAGGATCGACCCGAGGCCAATCTCGGCGGTGGGGTCGAGGACCAAAAACCTGGTCCCCTCATTAGCCTGGTGAGCAACTAAATTGCTCAGCTCTTGCGTATTCAAAGGTTTAGAAACCGAAGGGAACCATGACCTAAGCGATTGCTTGGAGGCCTCATCGACGATTGACTGCCAGCGTTCAACACCCTTAGCCTCTTTGCCGTCCCAGCGTGAAATCGACCGGTCAGCCTGCCACGGCACTATTGTCGCGATGCCAATTTCCGTTGCCGCTTGGATCGCGAGCTCGTCCCGGTCGCCTTTGGCTATGGCTTGAATCAGGGTTAATGGCCAAGTCGGAGGCGGCTCTTGCATGACACTCGAGATTCGCACGGCGAGATTACGACGATCGACGCGGCTCACCGTTCCACGTGCGCGAAGCCCTAGACCGTTGGTCAAGGCGATCGGCTCGCCGACCCGCATTCGGCGGACAGACACGGCATGGTGCCCCTCATCCCCGTCAAGTACTACCTCGGAGTTGTCTGCAAGTTCGCCAGCGAATCGGAAAAGTGCTTCGACCATTTATCCCCGCGCCTTGAAGTGACCGGGTTTGTGACGAACCAGCTTTGGCTCATCGTTCTTTCGTAGCTTCTGTAGCTGACGAAAAAGTTCTTTTTGCTTTGAATCAAGCCTCGCGGGCGTCACGACACGAATCTGCACTCTGAGATCGCCGCGACCATTAGACCGAAGGTGCTTAACGCCTTTGCCCTTGAGAGTCACCGTGTCACCAGTTTGCTGTCCGGGGCTGATTTCTATTTGCTGTTCACCATCAAAGGTTTCGATGTTTATCAAAGCGCCTAGGGCCGCATCGTGCAGCGGAACTTCTAACTCACATACCAAATCGTCCGCTTGCCGGTTGAATACTTCATCTGGGCGAACGCTGATGTCAACATAAATATCACCGTTTGGGCCACCCGCTTGGCCTACTTCACCTTGACCCGCCAGCTGAAGTCTCAATCCGTCTTCCACACCACCAGGGATGTTGAGGTCCAGGCTTCGACGAGATCGGACTCGCCCTTGTCCTCGGCAGTCGATGCAAGGCGACGGAATGGTCTGCCCGTAGCCCTGACACGAGTTACACGGAGCGGTGGTGAGCACGTTGCCTAGCAGTGAACGCACCTGACGTTGAATCTGACCCGCTCCGCGACAGATGTCACAAGTCTTGAGACCGGTTCCAGGTTGGCAGCAACTGCCCAGGCAGGTTGCGCAAAGAATCGCCGTGTCGACTTCCATGATTCTTTGAACCCCAAAGACAGCATCGCGAAGGCTCAAGTCGACACGAAGCAGCGCATCCTGGCCCCGCTCAACACGCGAACGCGGTCCGCGCTGGCCACCACCAAAGAACGAATCGAAGATATCTCCGAACCCGAATCCGCCAGACTGACCAAACGGGTTTTGGCCGCCCATGTCATAGTTGCGCCTCTGGTCTGGATCGCTCAGAACCTCGTAGGCGTGGGTAACCAGTTTGAATCGATCCTGTGCTTCTGGTGCTGGGTTTACGTCAGGGTGCAGTTCTCGCGCGAGTTTGCGATAAGCCTTCTTTATTTGTTCGTCGCTGGCATCTCGAGGCACACCAAGAACTTCGTAGTGATCGCTCATGATTAGCCTCCAAGCACCTTGGTTAGGTAGCGCGCCACGGCACGAACTGCCGCGATGTTCGACGAATAGTCCATCCTGGTTGGTCCGATAACGCCAAGCTTTGCAACTTCGCTACCGGCGTTTTCGTATCCTGAAACCACCACGGCGGTTTCGGATAGACCGAGAACAGAATTTTCACGACCGATGCGTAGACCCACACCATGCTGCTCGGCTTGCATTTCGCTGATTAATCGAAGCAAAACGACCTGCTCTTCAATTGCGTCCAAAACCGGCGAAATGCTTCCACTGAAATCTTCTTCTTTTCGCACTAGGTTTGCGGTTCCGGCGAGCAAAAGCTTCTCGGTACGGTTCGCGTCAACGCTATCGATGATGCCGTCAACCAGCTTTGCCGCGAGCTTCTTTTGTTCGGGTCGAACAGAGGCTACAAAGGCCGCCAATAGAGTTCCGACTTGAGCCAGTGGTTTTTGTGCTACAAGAGCGTTGAGTTTGGCACGAAACTCGGGTAGATCATCCGGGTCGTAAACAAACTGAAGGTCGACAGTGTGCTGTTCGACGCGACCCGTATCTGCAATCAGGATGATCAGCACTCGGGTTTCGGTAACTGCCAGAAGCTCGATGTTGCGAACCTTTGATTTTCCGAGAGTCGGAAACTGAACCATAGCTACCTGATTAGTCAACTGAGAAAGAAGGCGAACTGTTCTGGACAGAGTCTCATCGAGGTCGGCAGATCCGTTTAGCAGCGTTTCGATCGCGGTCTTTTCAGGCGTGGAAAGTGGCTTGACTTCATTGAGCCGGTCGACGAACAGGCGGTATCCCTTATCGGTTGGCACTCGGCCGCTCGAAGTATGTGGGGCGACAATCAACTCTTCCTCTTCGAGGATTGCCATGTCGTTGCGGATCGTGGCCGAGGACACGCCGAAGTTGTGTTTCTCGACGAGACTCTTAGAAGCGACAGGTTCTTTGCTGGCGATGTAGTCCTGCACAATGGCACGAAGTACCTCAATGGTGCGATCTTGCAGCATGGTTCACCTCGCTTAGCACTCGACTGTCTTGAGTGCCAATATTAGCCGAACTAGGGCAAAAGACGCTTGACCACGGCGTCGGCTAGAAGACGACCTCTCAGGGTCAAAGTGAGTCTTCCTGTAAGAGCCGCTCTAGGCTCGACCAATCCGTCGGCAATCAACTGTGCTATGGCTAGGGAAGGCTCTGGGTTCGCAGTTCTTAGCACGTCAATTAACAAGCCCTCACGCAGCCTAATTTCGAGCATGACTCGCTCAATCGCTCTTGTGGCGTCGTCAAGTGTCTCTCGTCCCACTGCCGGGGACTGCCCCATCGCAAGAGGTTTGGCGTAGGCGGTTGGGTGCTTTGCGTTCCACCACCTAACGCCACCTATGTGACTATGGGCTCCCGGACCGAAACCCCACCAGTCCTGGCCGCTCCAATAAGCGCGATTATGTACGGACTCGTCGGAAGAAGTTTTGGCAAAGTTGCTTAGTTCATACCAGCTGAAATGCGCGGATGCGAAAACTTCGTCGAGGTATTCGTATTTGTCCGCGTCTAGATCTTCGTCTGGCATCGCAACGACCCCCGAGGAAATCTGTCTAGCGAGTTTGGTGCCAGGCTCGACTATCAGGGCATATGCGGAAACGTGATCCGTGTCTAGTGCGATCGCAGCGTCGACACTTCGCTTCCACTCATCCAGTGTCTCCCCTGGCGTTCCGTAGATTAGGTCAACTGAAGTCTTCAAGCCTGCATCCTTCGCCGACTTCACAGCCAATGGAATATTTTCGGGATTGTGCGTGCGCTCTAGGATCTTCAAGACAGCAGGAACTGCCGATTGCATACCGAACGAAACTCGAGTGAAGCCGCCAATTGCGAGTTCTGCCAAATAGTCGGCATTCACCGAATCGGGATTTGCCTCGGTGGTTATTTCCACAGAGGGTGCAAGCCCAAACGCGTCGGAGAGCGACTTAAGGACTCGCACAAGATCAGTGGCGGGCAGTTGGGTCGGAGTTCCTCCACCGAAGAACACAGAACTAAGCGGTCGACTCGAAACCTTGGATTCCTCGAGCACCTCTATGGAAAGGGCTAGTTCCTGATCAAAACGTGTCACGAATTCGTCCTGGCGAAATCCCAGAAGTTCGCTAGCCGTGTAGGTGTTGAAATCGCAGTAACCACATCGAACGGAGCAGAACGGCACGTGCACATAAGCGTGAAAGGAGCGTTCGTTTGAGCCGACTGAGGCCTGGACAGGCAGTAGCCCGTCGCTTGGAGCAGGATCGGCGATTGGCAGCTGGGCCAACTACTCGCCTTTCTTCTTGCCTTTTTTCTCGCCATCGGTAGAAAGTGCGGCGATGAATGCTTCTTGTGGAACCTCGACTCGGCCAACCATCTTCATGCGCTTCTTTCCCTCCTTTTGCTTCTCGAGGAGTTTGCGCTTTCGGCTGATGTCACCGCCGTAACATTTTGCCAAAACGTCTTTACGCATGGCCCTGATGCTCTCTCGCGCGATGATTCGCGAACCAACTGCTGCCTGAATGGGAACCTCGAACTGCTGCCTCGGAATCAACTCACGAAGCTTGCCAGTCATCATCACTCCGTAGGCATAGGCCTTTTCACGGTGGACGATTGCACTGAACGCATCTACCTGATCGCCCTGAAGCAGGATGTCAACCTTTACGAGGTCGCCTTCTTGGAGGCCCGCCTCTTCATAATCGAGCGATGCATAACCCTGAGTTCGACTCTTTAGCTGATCGAAAAAATCAAAAACGATTTCAGCCAACGGAAGCGTGTAGCGAAGTTGAACTCGATCCTCACCGAGATATTGCATGTCGATCATGCTGCCTCGACGAGCCTGGCAAAGCTCCATAATGGTGCCGACGTAATCCTTTGGGCTCAAGATGGTCGCACGAACCATAGGCTCAAGCACCTTCTTGATCTTGCCGGTCGGGAACTCGCTGGGATTGGTCACCGTGAACTCTTTTTGATCCTCCATGGTGACCTCATAAACCACAGAAGGTGCGGTTGCGATTAGGTCTAGCCCAAACTCTCGCTCAAGGCGCTCTGTGACAATCTCCAAGTGAAGCAATCCCAAGAATCCACAACGGAATCCAAAACCGAGTGCTACCGAAGTTTCGGGTTCATAGACCAGCGCCGCATCCGAGAGTTTTAGTTTGTCGAGTGCCTCGCGGAGGTTCGGGTAGTCACTGCCATCGATTGGATACAGTCCTGAGAAAACCATCGGCTTTGGTTCGCTATAGCCTTTTAGAGGAGTAGTCGCCGGCTTGGCTTGCGTGGTGATTGTGTCACCGACCTTCGACTGTCGAACATCCTTAACACCAGTAATTAGGTAGCCCACCTCCCCAACGCCCAGACCCTTGGTCGGCTCTGGCTCTGGCGAGGAAACACCAATTTCGAGCAGCTCGTGGATCGCACGAGTAGACATCATTTGAATTCGCTCTCGCGGAGCGAGACTGCCGTCAATCATGCGCACGTAGGTAACTACGCCACGGTAAGAGTCATAAACCGAGTCGAAAATCATGGCCCTCGCTGGCGCGTTTGGGTCGCCTACAGGGTTCGGAATCGTCGCGACAATCTTGTCGAGTAGCGCGTCGACCCCAACACCGGTCTTTCCCGAGACACGGAGGCAATCCTCGGGGTTTCCACCAATGAGGTTTGCCAGCTCCTCAGCGTATTTCTCTGGCTGAGCAGCGGGAAGGTCGATTTTGTTGAGCACGGGGATGATTTCAAGATCGTTTTCCATGGCCAGATAGAGGTTAGCGAGGGTCTGAGCCTCGATGCCTTGAGCGGCATCGACCAGCAGTACGGCTCCCTCGCAAGCGGCTAGAGACCTCGAAACTTCGTAAGTGAAGTCAACGTGACCTGGCGTGTCAATCATGTTCAGGGCATAGGTTTGACCAGCTACGTCCCAAGGCATACGAACCGCCTGGGACTTGATGGTGATGCCGCGCTCACGCTCGATGTCCATTCGGTCGAGATATTGGGCACGCATCGACCGATCGTCGACGATACCCGTTAGTTGCAGCATCCTGTCGGCCAGCGTTGACTTACCGTGATCAATGTGCGCGATGATACAAAAATTGCGAATCAGCGAGGGATCAGTCTTCGAAGGCTCGAGACGACGCGCAGAGCGTGGTGACAAGATCTACCTCATAGTTTTGATTCAGCGGTTGCGATTGCAACCATGCCATTCTCGCACATCGAAGACTTTTTCCTTCGCCCCAAGCGCTTGAATAGTTGCCTGAACCAACGATGCGCTGGTAGCATTGTCGAGTAGCGGATGAGTGTCTCCATCCAAAACCCAACAAATCACTTGAGGTTTTTCCACGCGGAAAAGCTAGACACGAAAGCATGACATGGCAAACATTAAGTCACAGTTGAAGCGCATTGGCACCAACCTGAAGGCAGCCGAGCGCAACAAGGCAGTCAAGAGCGAGCTCAAGACCGCCGTTCGCGCAGTTCGCGAAGCTTCGGTCGCCGGAGACAAGGCAGCAGCTACCGCCGCACTCCAGGTTGCCAACAAGAAGCTTGACAAGGCAGTTTCTAAGGGCGTTATCCACAAGAACCAGGCAGCTAACCGCAAGTCGGCTATCGCCAAGAAGGTTTCGTCTCTCTAAAGACTAAAAAAACACCCCGTCTCAGACGGGGTGTTTTTACGTTTAAGGCAATGTCGTTTTTGGTAGAGCCCAAATCAGTCGATGCGGCTCTTTCCGCCGGCGCTGAAACTTGACACCGCCTGAATACTGGTCAGAACAGCCAGCATCACTATTGATAACGTCCAGAAACCAGTCGCCTGCTGGATCGCCGCAAAGGCGAAGGTTCCAACGGCCGAGAGGATGTAGCCGCCTCCTTGCACGATTGCCGAGACCTCGGTGGTTTTAGCCGACACCCTGGTGCTCGTGCTTATAAGTGTCAATGCGAGGGGAAATGATGAAGCCTGGCCGAGTCCGATCACAATCGCCGCGGCTGTTTCAAAACCTGGAACGATGAGGAACAGAAACCCCGTTAGGGTTACACAACTGATCACAAATCCAGCCCAGTCGAGCCTATTGAGCCTTCCAAAATTCGCCGACAGAGCTAGTCCGGTCGGAACTCCCACAATTGTCACAAGTCCGAGTAGGGCACCCGCGGAAGCTGGATCGAATCCACGATCGATTAGCAACGTCGGCAACCAGGCAAGGATCGCATAGAAGCCCAGGGATTGAATGCCAAAGAAAAGGAAAAGGCTCCAAGTCTTTGACTGTGCATAAACCGAGACCTTCACTTTTGCGGCCTGGCGGTCTGGCTGCTTAGGCTCAAGATTCGTTTCTCGCGCCAAAAACCACCAATAGACGAGAGCAAATAAGCCCGGAAGTAACCAAATCATCAAAGCTGGATTCCAGCCATTTAGCAAAACGCTTGCAGGAACGGCAGTAGCCGCAGCGAAGCTGGCAGACAGGGCTAGGACCGAAGTGTATGCGGCCGTTACCTTAGCGACAGAGTTGGGAAATCGCTCTCTAACCACCGACGGAATCAGAACATTGGCCACGGCAATGGCAAGCCCAGCAACCGCAGTTCCGGTGAGAAGGGAGGCAAAACCGAACCAACCACGCAAGGCGATGGCAAGCAAAAGACCTGACACCATAAGGAACATGGCTTTTTCTAAGCCAAACCTCTTGGCGATTAATGGGCCGACGAATGCGCCGATGCCAAAAGCTAGTACTGGGATGGCACTCAGCACGCCTTGCTGTAGGGCATTCAGTTGCAAGGCATTTGAGATTTCAGGCAGTAGCGGCCCGACAGCAGCGAGTGGGGGGCGAAGTACAACCGACAAGACCAGAACTGCCACCAGGGCAGATAGTTGGGTTCGAACCCGCATCATCGACCCTTGGTCGCCAAAAACGTTATTAGGCGTTCGATTTGATATTGCGGGTCCTTTGATGCCCCTTTGGCTGCAGCGTCGGCTGCGGCTAGCAACTGTAACGCCGAACCAAGTTCTTCGTCGTTCCAACCTTGAACATCACTTCGAGCTTTCGACAGTCGCCAGGAATCGAGGCCCGTCGAGGCTGGAGTAGCGCGAGGGTCTCCATGAATTCTTGCCATGGTGCGAAGCTTCACTGCAATGCCGGCAAGCAGCGGCACCGGGTCAAGTCCAGTGTTGAAACCGTGTCGAAGAAGCGCTAGAGCCTCGCTTTGCCTGCCTGCCAAGGCGGAGTCTGCAATTTTGAAAGCATTGGTCTGCACTCGTCCACCGAAATAGCGATCTACAATCTCTTCACCGATTGTCTCGGATGAATCGAGCATCAATTGGTTACAGGCCGCCGCTAACTCTGAGATGTCGCCGCTGAAAGCCTCTAGCAGAGCTCGGATCGCCGCCTCGGTGATGCGGCGATTTGCGCTCGCGAACTCCGCAACTATGAACTTGGTTCTATCTGGATCTTTTTCGATTTTCAGGCAAGCGACCTCTATCGCTTGCGAAGAGTTGCGAATCGCCTCTAGGAAGGCCTTTCCCCGAACCGAAGTAGCCGAGTGAAGAACTAACAAGTAGGTGTCTGGAGCCGGAGACGCGACATATTTTTTGACATCTTCGATAAACGCATCGGAGCATTTTTCAGCACCATCAACTACAAGCATCCTGGGTTCGGCAAACAACGATGGGCTAGCCAGATTTAGTAGTTGTCCTGAAGAGTATGAATCGGCCTCGATTTCACTGATCTCTAGATTCGAATGCTCGATTCGCAGTTGATCGCGAATACTCTTTGTGACCCTTGCGGAGAGATATGTTTCAGAGCCAAAAAGCAAAATTATCGGGGCGGGGTATACCTTTCGCCACTCAATGTTTTTTGCTTTGCTCACTCCAAAAGCCTAACCTTCACCACTGACTGCCACCGTCAGGCCATCTCGACGAATAGCAACTGCAATCGAGCCGACCGTATCGGTGCGCAAAATTCGACTTCCCGATCGCTCGAAAATCTTCAAAGTGCGCTGAGTTGGATGCCCATAAGAATTTCTTTGGCCTGCAGAAAAGATTGCTGCGTCGGCGTGAAGGCTCTCTTGAAGTTCGGGGTATTGGTCTGCGGAACCATGATGACTTACCTTCACCACTACATAATCAGCCGAACTGGGCGTGACGAGTTCCGGATGTTTGGAAACCAGCCGGACTTGTGCGCGCTCGCCGGCGTCCGCAAACGTATACAAAGTTAAGCTCGGAGAGTCGAATCTCATTACGATGCTTGCATCGTTTGAATCCTCAGCTCCAATCGCACCAGGCTCTGGCTGCATCACTATCCATTCGGACTTTCCTAGATTGCCCTTCATACAGCACGAAACTTCGATGAGTTCGACAGAGTGGTCGCTCAAGAGTTGCTTAGATGCAAGTGCCAATGGTCGCTCGTCCTTGAATGGAGAGATCAGGGCTGATGAGACTGTGCGGTTGTCGAGCACTCCGGCCAAACCCCCTACGTGGTCAGCGTCGAAATGAGTTAAGACCAAGAGGTCTATGTGGGAAATCGCTAAACGCGACAGACAGGCGTCGACGGGCCCGGTCTCGCGGCCAGCGTCGATGAGAGCAACTTTTCCGGCAGATCGGAAGACGATAGCGTCACCCTGCCCAACGTCGCATGCGACTATCGTCCAATCGTTCATAGGCCATGAGGCGTAAGCCCTGGCTGAGGCTGCCCCCGTTGCTAACCAAACGAGAACACAGGCGACTAAAACGGAGAGTGCAACACGAGAAAATCGAAAGACCAAGAGTGAGATCGATGCGACCGCAAGGCTTACGAGGATCAGTCCAAGTGGTCCGGAAGGTAACCAGATCGAAGCCCAATCAAATTCAGCGATGTTGCTAACACCGACAATCAGATTGGTTAGACAACTCGCCAAAAATGTGAGCGAGGTGGTGAACGAGGGCAACCATGTGCAAAAGACCAGAGAAAGCACCCCCAGAACCGTGACTGGGGCGACTATCGGCTCAACAATCAAGTTCGCGACAACAGCGTATGTTGGCAGACTGGGCGACAGTGCGAAAAGCAGAGGGAGGCACCAAAGCTGCGCTGAAAGAACCACAGAAAGGCTGAGTGCCATGAACTTTGGAAGGCGTCTAAGAAGATGTTGATAAAGAGGTGGCGCTAAGACAAGAATCGCTGCGGTGGCTGCCACAGATAGTGCGAAACCGAGGCTGCTAGCCATGTCTGGCCAACCGAGTAGCACGCCAACCACCGCCCACGAGAGCGTCGCGAACGGTGCTGCTCGCCGCCCACCAAAAGTGAGCCCTAACACGAGCACCGCCATCAAGGCCGCCCGTAGCACCGAGGGTTCTGGACCGACAATCGAAACATAACTGATGAGGGCCGCGATACTACCCAGCGCAATCAGCGTTCGCCTCGCACCGACACTTCTCAGCAAAACCAACACCGATCCCATGACGATTGCACAGTTTGCACCAGATACCGCAGTCAAATGTGTCAGCGAGAGAACCTTCATTCGTGATTTGATCTGTGCACTGAGAGCGCTATCGTCGCCGATAGTGAGCCCATGCACTAGGGCTATGGCGTCGGGATTTATGCCCTTCGAAAACTTGGTGAATTTCGATCGAATGGATTCTGTCCACCCTTGTTGCCCGGACTGTATTCGCGTTTTACCCATGGGAACAAGAACCACAGTGCTCTGTTCCAGCTGACTCGGCTTCACCAGAAATGAACCGTTCAGCACGTTTCCAGCTGAAAAGTTCTGCTGCGTTGATTGCGAGGCTTGCCCCAGAAACATCTGCGCGCTGAATGATTGCCCGTTTAGAGAACTAACAACATCACAGACCTTTGCATCGCACCGGCTCACTGTGACACTAAGTGCATGGGTCTCGAAGTTGGCCGCCGCCTTGTGCACTTGCGACTGAGCGGAGTTAGAAGCTTGGACGCACAGAACCTGAACTGTGCCTATGGCAACGAAGAGTAGCGCGAGCAGTGACTTGGTTCTTAAAGATTGCTGTCGAGAGAGCCGTAATGCCACCGCTATGGTGACTAGGCCCACCATTATTGAAGGCCAGAAGAGACCTTGCTCGATCTGCAGCCACGTCGCTAGCCAAAATCCGCCCGCGAAAACGGCCAAGTTCAAAGCGAGACCATCGGTTTAATCGCGGCGTACAGTTTGTCGCCGATGCCACCAACTTCTAAGAGATCGGCTATTTGCGCAAAGCCACCGTTAGCAGTTCGCCAGTCGATAATGCGCCCAGCTAGCTTTGGCCCCACTCCCGGAAGGCTTTCTAACTCCTCACTTGTGGCTTGATTCAATCGCAACTGACCTCGATTGGAACTGCCTGTTGGATTAGTAACGTTGCCGCTCATACTGGCGACAACGACTTGCTCGCCATCGTTGATGGTTCTAGCGAGATTAACGCTGGATTGGTCGGCCTTGATCGAGAAGCCTCCAGCGAGTGCAATCACCTCGAACAGATGGGTGCCAGGTGCAACTTGGTAAACCCCGGGATGTTTCACGCGCCCCGTGAGATGAACAAAGTAGTTCGGTGAAGTGATTTGTGTTTTCAAACTCGATTGAGGGCCAGGAGTTACAGGCGGACTCGCGGAGATCACTGAAGTTGAAGTGGGCCAAAGATAGCCAACCAGGGTGGCGGCCAACGTTGCACCGACCGCGACCAAAAGCCGAACCCGTTTGTCGCCACTTTTGAAACTTGCGATGAGGTTGCTGAGCACATTCATTCGCCAAAACTAAGTGCGTTTAGTTTGGCGGTTGCCTGAGAAAACTAACTTGTGGAAAAACTAGCCCTTGGTGGCTATGTTGACGAGCTTCGGTTCTCTTACGATCACTGCCGCAATCTCACGCTCGCCGATTGCACGCTTTACGGCGTTCGACTCGAAGGCGAGTGCTTGCAGCGCATCCTTGGAAATGTCAGCCGCGACTTCGAACTTGTCGCGCAGTTTTCCATCCACCTGAACAACGGCAACGACCTGGCTTTCCACCAACAAAGACAGGTCAGCTTCTGGTAGCGTCGCCAAGGCCACACCCGGCTGGTGACCGAGAAGCTGCCACATGTCTTCGGCGGTGTACGGAGCGAATAGTGACAGAGCCTTCGCGACGGTCTCTGCTCCTTCGCGAACCGCTGGGTCCGCAGGACCAATGTTGCCATCTATAGCTTTTCGAAGGGCGTTTACTAACTCCATCACCTTGGCCACGCCCACATTGAACTTGAAACCTTCGATAAGTGGTCCGAAATCGCGGAGAAAGGCATGCGTTGCCTTTCGAACCCCAGCGTCGCCCAACTTAGATTCGACGTGTGGATCGCTCGCGACATCATTTGCAACACGCCAAGCACGGGCCAGAAACTTCGCCGAACCGGATGGCGAAACGTCGGCCCAGTCGATGTCATCTTCTGGTGGGCCGGCAAAGGCCATGGTGAGGCGAACCGCATCGACACCGTGCTCGTCTAGCTGCTCGCTGAGTGCGACGAGATTTCCACGAGATTTTGACATGGCAGAACCGTTCATCAGAACCATGCCCTGGTTTAGCAACCTGGTGAAAGGCTCCTCAAAATCGACCAGTCCCATGTCATGCAGAGCCTTGGTGAAGAAGCGAGCGTAAAGCAGGTGAAGAATCGCGTGCGTGACTCCCCCAACGTATTGATCGACCGGCGCCCAGCGCTTTGCCTCTTCCCACGGGAAGGCAACTTCCTCGCTTTTTGGAGACAAGAAACGCAAGAAATACCAAGACGAGTCAACGAAGGTATCCATGGTGTCTGAATCGCGCTTTGCGGCAGCGCCACAGTTTGGGCAGGCGACATTCACCCAGTCGGATGCTGCGCCGAGAGGCGACGAACCCTTGGGTTTGAGATCTAGGCCCGAGGCAGAAGGCAGTTCCACCGGCAGCTGGTCAGCGGGCACTGGAACCTCACCACAAGAATCACAGTGGATGATCGGAATCGGCGTTCCCCAATAACGCTGACGCGAGATTAACCAGTCACGAAGCCTGAAGTTCTTTGCAACCTTTGCTTTACCCGAGGAAGCCAAAAAGTCGGTGATTGCCTTTATCGCCTCTTGCTTGGCGAGCCCGTTGAATTCACCCGAAGCAACCAAAACGCCGTCACCCGTGGTTGCAACCTTGGTAATGGAGGGGTCTTCGTCTCCGGTGTCGACCACGGTCACAACTGGAAGGTTGAACTTCACGGCGAAGCTCATGTCTCGCTCATCGTGTGCAGGAACAGCCATGATTGCGCCAGTGCCGTAGTCGGAGAGCACATAGTCGGCTGCCCAAATCGGCAGACGCGCGCCGTTTACGGGGTTAATCGCATAACGACCAAGGAAAACACCGGTCTTTTCGCGATCGGTGGCCAGACGCTCGATGTCGTTGCTCTTCTTGACCTGATCGAGGTAGTCCTGGAAGGCTACGCGAACGCTCGCATCCGCACCCGACGCTAACTCAGCCGCCAGATCGCTGTCTGGAGCGACAACCATGAAGGTCGCTCCAAAAAGAGTGTCAGGTCTGGTAGTGAATACGGTAACTGGAGCGGTTCGTCCCTCGATTTCAAAGTCAACCTCTGCCCCGTATGAGCGCCCAATCCAGTTGCGCTGCATCGACAAGACCTTCGCTGGCCAGTTTCCCTCGAGCGTGTCAAGGTCATCGAGCAGGCGGTCGGCATACTCGGTGACTTTGAAATACCACTGTGTCAGAGCTTTCTTCGTGACGACAGAGTCACAGCGCTCGCAAAGACCTTGAACGACCTGCTCGTTTGCCAAAACCGTCTGACACGAGGGACACCAGTTGACGTTGGAATTCTTGCGGTAGGCCAGGCCTCGCTTGTAGAACTCGAGGAAGAGCCACTGGTTCCAGCGGTAATAGATCGGGTCGCTGGTGATCAAGACTCGATCCCAGTCGAACGAACAGGCATAACGACGCATAGATGAACGCTGTTGAGCGATGTTGTCGTAGGTCCAGCCCTTAGGGTCTAAGCCACGCTTGATGGCAGCGTTCTCGGCCGGAAGACCGAAGGAGTCCCAGCCGATCGGGTGCATTACGTTGAAACCCTTTTGAACCCAATAACGCGCGATAACGTCACCGAGTGCGTAGGCCTCGGCGTGACCCATGTGTAGATCGCCCGACGGATAGGGAAACATGTCGAGCACATACTTAGTCGGGCGGGTGTCCCCTGGCTTGCCGCTGTCGAACGGCTTTAGCTCATCCCAGATCGGCAACCATTTCTCCTGAATGGAGAAGATGTCGTATTCCGCTTGGTTTTGGTCGGTCATTTGCTCTTCTTTATAACGTGCGCACGCAATGGCGTGTCCCTAGCAACAAGGTTACCAAGTTGGATGCTCAGAACTCGTCAGCCTCGTTGGCCCATGGATCATCAGCACCGAGTGCTCGCAAGAGTGCCTTCGCTTTCAACTTGGTTTCCTCAAGCTCCGAGCGTGGGTCCGAATCGATGGTGATTCCTCCACCCACTCCAAGAGTGGCTGTTCCATTTCTGAATACAAGTGTTCGAATAACCATGCCGAATTCGGCCGATCCGGTTGGAGAAATGTAGCCGAGAGCGCCGCTGTAAATACCTCGGTTACCCTGCTCTAGATCTTGGATGATCTCGATGGCGCGCTGCTTGGGTGCTCCAGTCATCGAACCGCCGGGGAACGCGGCCAAAATGGCATCCAGCGCGGTGTGGGCACTGGTGAGCTTTCCTCTGACTGTGCTCACCAACTGATGAACGGTGGCATAGGTTTCAACATCGAAGAGCTTTGGAACATCAACCGAACCCACTTCGCACACGCGACCGAAGTCATTGCGCATCAGGTCGACAATCATGAGATTCTCAGCGCGTTCCTTTTCATTCGAGCGAAGTTCCTGCGCAATGGCTGCATCCTCCTCTGGATTTGCACCGCGCTTACGTGTTCCCTTGATTGGCTTGCTGCTAAGCCATCCTTGGGTGTCAATCTTGAGAAACTGCTCCGGTGACGCGCTCACCACTGAGATGCCGTCTACCCGCATAAATGCGGCATATGGTGCAGGGTTTTGCTCTCGGAGACGAAGAAAGGTGAGCAGCGGGTCCACGCTTGTATCGATGGTTATCTCATTGGTAAGGCACAGTTGGTAGACGTCGCCCCGACGGATGTGTTCCTGAGCTCGCTGAATGAGTTCGACATATCGAGACGAATCATGTCTGAGCTGAGGAGCCCAGACATCGCCGCCGGCGTGCAAATCTCGGTATTGCGCCTGTTGTCCGCCAACCAAGGCAAACCGCAACAGTGCCGCCTGCATCCAGTCATCAAAATCACGTTGACTTTCGAACTCGCCGATAAACCAAATGTGTTGTTTGTCGTGATCAAAAACGATCGCGCGGTCAACTTCGAGCAAGAGATCAGATTGCGGTTCGAAACCGAACACGCCCACCAAGCCCGGCCTGAAATCGAAAGGAACCTGCGGTTGCGCGGAAAGTTCTGCTTTTTCGAGCATAGACCTGACGCCCTGGCGTTCGCCGGTGATTACGGGACCACTGGAGCCTCCGATGATCGAGTAGCGATCATCCTGGTGGTGTTCGCGATCTAGCCAAAAACAATGCGGATGCGAGGCGAAAAGCAGCACGAACGCATCGGATGGGTGAACCCAACCGGTCAGCGAGTCTGCAAAAAGTGGCATCGGGAGAATCTCAATCTGGCAACAACGCCGATTTGGTGCTTATCTCCTAATAGATTAGGTGTCCAAGGGGCACAAAAGAGATGCGAGGCTGTTAGATGACCGGCGAGAGCCAGTTTTATTGCTTTCGCAACGGATCTCTGGACGAGGTTCGAGAGCCAGACAACTGCGAAATCAAAATCGCCGCCGCCGACTCTTGGTTAGTCGAAGACGGTCGGGTTCGTTCACTTGATAGGCATTTTGCCCGATTCACCTCGGCCATCGAAAAAGTATCGCCCTCGCATCTGAGTTATCTCGATGGCTTCTTTTCTGCGGTTGTGGCGGCATTGCCGCGGACTGGGAGATGGTTTCCGCGAATCGAGTTTCACGCCGACGACAACTCCGCTCAGCATCTGCACCTAAGACTGCGTGTAGCGCCAGAACTGCTCGACACAGTCACACTGTGGACCCTGGATGAGCCAGATCCCAGAGTTTCGCCGAGCATAAAGGGGCCAGACCTAAGCCTCGGTCAACAACTGCGCCGGCGAGCCAACCTTCATGGTGCCGAAGAGGCAGTCTTGCTGAACCGAGAAGGGATCGTGCTCGAAGGAGCACTCTCGAGCTTGGTGTGGTGGCGTGATGGCGTTCTTTGCGCACCACCCGAAAGCGTGCCATGGTTGCCGAGCGTCACCCGGGAAGTGATTTTCGAAATCGCCAGTCAGTCCGGCTATCAAACTCGCGAGGAACTGGTCACCCCCGAGCGCCTGAACGGGCTCGAGATTTGGGCGCTCAGCTCGCTGCACGGCATCCGTTTGGTAACCGCCTGGGATGCGCTCCCTGATGGTCCCGCGGCTGGCGAGCACGTTGACGCATTCAACCGCAGACTTCGAATGATGTTGACCGCCCTCGAACAGCAGGAGCAGTAACCCATATGTGCGGTCGCTTTGTTGTTGCCCGTTCGATGGGTGAACTGCTCACCATCTTCGAAGCCGATGAGATCGTCGGCGAAATGCCAGGCATCTCTTATAACGTGGCACCCACCCAGCCGATCGCAATATTGGTAGACCGCGCGCTGGAAAAGGATTCCGATGGTTTGCCTGTCGGTGACTTGCGCCGTGAGTTTCATGCCGCACGCTGGGGCTTGGTGCCTCGCTGGTCGAAAGGCCCCGGCGAGGGCGCTCCCCTGATCAACGGACGCATTGAGACCATTCTCGAAAAGCCGAGCT
>JBEEJJ010000013.1:0-19044 GCA_041169265.1 Actinomycetota bacterium | reverse complement strand
GCTGCTCCAAAGAAGTAAAACTTTTCAGAAACGACCCCGGTGAGAGATCGCCGGGGTTTTTTCGTTTTAGGCTGAACCTTGGCTAACGAAGGAGACCGCCGAGTGAAAGCAAAGCAAGACTCGCTCGGCACAGATTTCTCGAAACTTTTCAGCGCTCTTGTTGCCACGAAACTCGGTGACGGTCTTATTGCAGCGGCCGGACCTCTTTTGGCGGCCAATTTAACCGACGACCCTTTCCTAATCGCACTCATGGGTGCGCTCTACATGTTGCCCTGGTTGTTATTCGCCATTCCCATCGGAACCATGGTTGACAGACTCAATCGCCGACGCGTCTTAACTGTGGTCAATTTCACTCGCGCAGCAATCGCGGCGTTGCTCACCACGTTCTTGGCGACGGGCACACTGACTCTTGCAGTTTTCTATTTCGCGCTTTTCCTCGTTGGTGTGTGTGACGTGATTTCAGACACCGCTACACAATCGTTGGTTCCAACCATGTTGCGCAGAGACCAACTTGAGCGGGGCAACTCTCGAATCCAAGCGGTAGATACGATTTTTATGGGATTCATCGGCGCTCCACTCGGCGGTTTCCTGTTCACGATTGCAGCTGTCACCCCTTGGGCAGTGCAGTCCGTTTCGTTTTTGGCAGCGTCGATTCTGGTGGCGACAATTCCGATTAGCCTCGCCGCTGGAGCTGCAAGTGCAGCAGCCAGAACCGAGAACTTTGTCGAGCAGATGCGAGGCGGAGTGTCTTATCTCTGGAACCACAAGAAACTCCTCCGATTGGTTATCACGACGGCAGCGTTGGGCTTTTGCTTCAACGTGGCCACCGCCACGCAGGTGCTCTACGCGCTAAATGTGCAACAAGTACCCGAGTCTTCCTATGGGCTCTTGGCAACCGCTGGCGCTATCGGCGCGCTCGGTGGAGCTTATGTTGCGCACCGTGCATCCCAGCGGTACGGCCGTGGTTTAGCCCTTGGCATTGGAATCACGATTACGGCTGTTTTTGAGCTTCTTCAAGGTCTTTCGCCGAACGCGTGGATTTATGCACTTTGCATGATGTTGGGTGGGTTCGGTGTTGCTGCCTGGAACATTCTGCTCATGAGCATGTATCACTCGTTGATTCCGAACGAGATTTTCGGGCGCATCCACGGCACGAGGCGAACGCTGGTGTGGGGTCTAATGCCAATCGGGGCAGCGCTTGGTGGGCTGCTCTCCAAAGTCGATTTGCGGTTGCCTTATGTTGTCGGCGGAGTCATCTCGGTCGCCATCGCGATATTCTCGCTGCCGTTTATTCGACGGCTCGGCGACGAATCAGAGAAGGCCCACCCGACTAGCTGAGAACGTATTTGACGGCAGAGTCCAAATCCGGGTGTTCGAAGACGAAGCCTGATTCAACCAAGCGAGTCGCCGTCATCTTCTGGCTGCAGAGCAACAGCTCGGTTGCCGCTTCTCCGATTAGCAGCTTCATCGCAAAACTCGGAACCGTCAAAAGTGCTGGCCGACGAAGGCCCCTGGCGAGCGACTTCACAATTTGGCCGCAGGTTGCCGGTTCTGGTGCCGTGATGTTGTAGGCACCCGAGCAGTTCTCGTTTTCGATCAGATGGATGATGGCTCGCGCTTCATCGACAACGCTGATCCATGCCCACCACTGACGTCCGTTTCCGAGTGGTCCACCGATGCCGGCTTTGATAAGGGGCAAAAGCTTTCCGAGGGCTCCGAGTTTTCGCGACATCACCATCGTGGTGCGTAGCAACACAACTCGGGTCGATTTCTCAGCCTTTTGCGCCTCGGTTTCCCACTGCGCAGCCAAATCGCTCAGAAATCCGGTGCCTTTTGGAGAGGCTTCGCCAAGTTCGGTGTCACCGCAATCTCCATAAAAACCAGAAGCGGAGCCACTGACCAAAACCTTCGGCTTTTTCGATGCGCCGTTAATGGCGTCGACAAGGGTTTTGGTCGAGTTCAGACGCGAGGCGACGATCTCTTCTTTGTATTTCTTGGTCCAGGGAATTTTGCCGGTTGTCGCACCGGCTAGGTTGACGACCGCATCCACGGTTTCGATGATGCCTTCTTGCAGGTAGCCGGTGGCTGGGTCCCAGGCGACCTCGCTCGTGTTTCTGGCCTCGCGGCGAACCAGGCTGAGTGGTTCGTGACCGAGACGCTTGAGTTGGACTTTGAGTTCGGTGGCGATTAGTCCGCTGGCACCCGAAATCAATACGCGCATTTGCACTCCTTGTTCCTAAGTTTTGAGCGGATTTTGACTCCGTTTATTCCGAACGCAACCCTTCTGCTCAGGAGAAAGTTCGTGGATCCGGTCCGATGCGATGACCCGATTCGAGCAAGTCGATTGCCGCCATTTCGGCAGCCGATAGTTCAAAGTCGAATACGTTCAAGTTTTCGGCAAGGCGGTCGGGATTCGACGACTTCGGAATAACAAGATTTCCAAGCTGAATGTGCCAACGCAAGATCACCTGGGAAACCGTCTTTGAGTGCCGGTTGGCCGCTTCGGTTACGGCGTCTTCCGATGACATTTTACCTCGCGCTAGCGGAGACCAAGCCTCGGTCGCGATCGCCTTATCGGCGTCATAGGCCCTAATCTCGGACTGACCCAAGCCAGGATGCAGTTCCACTTGATTGAGTGCGGGAACCACGCTGGCCGACGCCAGCAACTTGTCGAGATGTTCGGGGTGAAAGTTGGAGACTCCGATGCCGCGAACCTTGCCCGTCTCGAGTGACTTTTCGAGCGCGGCCCAGGTTTCGACAAACTTGTTTTGTTGTGGGCAAGGCCAGTGAATCAACATCATGTCGACGTAGTCGATATTGAGTCGCAGCAAAGACTCATCGATGGCCTCAAGGGCTTCGGCGTATCCCTGTCGGTCGTTCCAAATCTTGGTGGTTACGAATACCTCTTCGCGATCCAATCCGCTCGAACGAATTGCCGCACCAACCTCTTGCTCGTTGTCATAGAGTGCGGCCGTGTCGACTCTGCGATAGCCCAGATCGAGTGCGGTACGAACCACGTCAACCGCCACATCCTGCTGCACCTTATAAACGCCGAGGCCTAGCTGGGGGATTAGCTGGCCGTTGTAAAGCTGAACCAGTGGGTTTTGTGTGAGTTCAAAGGTCATTGGGCGCTCCAAGGTCCAAAAACGGGGTTCCACTCGGTGATAGCACGCTCGCCGATCAGTCCCGCGATGTCGAATGGGTCGGAGTCGAGTGTTTCAGCGACATGCTCGACTGAGTCGGCGCGAACAATCAAGAGTGCTCCGGATGAGCCGACCATAGGTCCGCTCGCGAGAAGCACGCCGCTCTCGAGCAGTCCCCTGAGAAACTCGCGATGAGTCGGCCGAATCTCAGCCAAAGACTCATCGCTGGCTGCGTAGCTGTAAGTGACGGCAAAGACTGCCATTAGTCCTCCTCGGAGTGGTGGCTCGAAATGATTGGTGTGAACTTTGCTGAGTACCAAGCAACCGCTGTAGCGCCAAGGCCGCAAACTCCGGCAACTAGCAGCGAGGCTTCGGGGCTAAATCCTTCGATTACAAAACCGGTTATCGCGGCTGCAGCCGCGTAGCCCGCCGTCTGGCCCGATCCGACCCAACCATATGCCTCGGGGGCATCCTGGGTTTTGACCCCAGCGCCAATGATTGCTCCTAGCAAACCAAGTGCCGGTGCCACGCAGAGGCCTGCGATGAACCAGCTGGTGGCCAACCACAATGGGCTCGACGGCATCAAGAACACTACGAAGTAGCCAAGCGTCACCACCGCCAGAAACTTGGTGAGTGCGTAACGAGTTTTTGTGCGCCGGCCTAGGGCAAAGCCGCCGATGAGTGATCCAACCGAAAGGGCGGCGATTACGAACCCTGCTGTGGTCTTGTCGAACAGAGCCACGGTGCCGACCTCAACGCCTGAGAACGAACCGACCAGCAGCGCGCCAACGATTACGTTGACGAGCACTATCCGCTGCTTGAGCACGCCACCAAGCCTTCGCTGCGACCTGGGTATTTCGAGAGTCGAAATCTCGCGATTCGAAGCGAACCACGTGGCACCGATTATCTGAATTGCGGCCATGACAAGAACACCGGTTGTGGTGTCAAAGGATGCGGCGATGAAGGTAGCGGCAACGGGCCCGATGACCCAAATCAACTCTTGAAGGCTCGCATCAAGTGCGTAGAGCGTGCCCATGCCACGCTTCTCGACCAGTGTTGGATAGATTGTTCGCACCGCGGATTGAATTGGTGGGCTGCTGATGCCGACCAAAAAACACAAGGCAACCAGCCACTCACCGCTAAATGGCGCAAGACCAATTGTGGTGATCGCGAGGGTTGACATCGAAGCGGCAATCAAGAGGGTTCGACGCACACCAAATCGCCCCATCCAGCGTCCGAGCAGAGGACTGCCGATGGCCACACCGAGGGTTTCGAGTCCTACTGCGAGCCCCGCTAGAGCATAGGACTGGGTCTTGTCATAGATGTGAAGCACGAAAACCAGGCTCATCATCCCGAAAGGAAAACGGGCCAGAAGCTGCGATGAAACCACCCGAATGACGCCGGGACGACGCAAAACTTCACTGTAGGTGGCCATTGTTCCAGCCTACCTTCGAGACGCGTGCCCGCCTAAATCCACGACGGTAGCCACATGTGGATGCGCCAAAACCAATAAGGAGTCGTGTAGCCGAGCCAGACACTCGAGAAGAAAATGCTCAAAACCAGGGATGCGCCGAGCGCAACTGCCACCCAAGAGTACGCCTTTGCGCGCGTGTCGGCTGGTGCAAGTTCGACTTGAGTTTTGAGCCAGTATCCCAGCGCGAGCAGCATCCAAGGGAGGAAAACGACAGCGTAGAACTGAAAGGTAGTGCGGCTCAGGTAGAGCAGCCACGGAAGGTAACCGCCGATCATGCCGAGCAGAATCATTCCGATTTTCGAGTCGCGGGTTCTGACCCAAGTCAGCGTCAAAGACACGAGTGCCACAAGTGCCAACGCCCAGATCAGCGGGTTTCCCAGAGCCGTAATGGCGTTGGCGCAGTTCTCGGTGCCGGCGCAACCCGCGGTGCCCGCATCCGTGCCTTCATAGAAAAAAGAAGTCGGGCGCCACATGACGAGCCAGGTCAGCGGGCTAGAAGCGTAGTTGTGCGGGGTGTGCAGGTTGACGTGAAAGCCGTAGGCCTGAGAGTGATAGTGCCAAAGGGCTTGGAGCGGTTGAGGAATCCAGGCGAGCCAATCGGCCACGCCAGATGCGGCAATCGATGTTTGACGTGCATAACCGTTTGAGGTCAGCAGCCACCCGGTCCATGTCGAGAGGTAGGCGAGGAGCGCGAATGGAAGTGTGATCAGGGCTGTCGCGTAGCCACGAACTAGAAGACGTGAGACCAGCTCGAAAGGTTTCGCTTCTTGAGATGCTGACTGAGCCGCCTGGTGGAGCTTGCGTTCTCTAAGCAAGTCGCTAATCACGACATAAAGCGCAAAGGTGGCCAGCAGATAAAGGCCAGACCATTTCACGCCGCTGGCGAAGCCGAGGGTTACTGCCATGGCAATCAACCAAGGACGCTTGAATAGGCTGCTTGAAAATCGCTCACGATCGCGCAGCAAAAGGTAGAACGCAAGGAGGGCAAAAAACGCGAGGATTCCGTCGAGCAATCCCGTGCGGCCGAGAACTATCGCATGCCCGTCGATTGCCAGCAAGAATGACGGCACGAGCGCCCACCGCTTGGAGCCGAAAAGGCGTGCGGCAACCACGTAGAGCAGCCAAACCGAGGCAATCGATAGCAGTGCAACCGAGAATCGCCAACCAACCGGGTTGTCAGCTCCCCAAATTTTCATGCCGATGAAAATGATCCACTTGCCGAGAGGTGGATGAACCACGAATGACGGGTCAGCGTTGAATATTGAACTGTTACCGGCCTCGAAAGCGGCGTTCGCATCGGCTGGCCAGCTGCCTTCATAGCCCAGGTTACCCAGCGTCCAGGCGTCTTTTACGTAGTACGTTTCGTCGAAGACGAGCTTGCGCGGATAACCGAGACCAACAAATCGTGCGAATGTGGCGAGCGCCAGAATCAGCCAGATGCCATAGGCGTCGGCCACTCGTCTCGCCAAGTTGGCGACCCCCGAAAAACGATTGGCAAGCATAAGCCAATGCTAGTTTGCGACAATAGAGCGTGCTCATTCTTGCTGCAACGCCAATCGGAAACCTCTCGGACGCCTCCCCGCGTCTGATTGAGCATCTGGGGCGCGTGGCGCACATCGCGGCCGAAGATACCCGCAACCTGAGCAAGCTCGCCGGGTTGCTCGGAGTCAAGCTACACGCCAAGCTCTATAGCCTGCATGAGCACAACGAGGCTGATCGACTGGAGCAGCTGCTCGAGCTAGCGGCAACCGAAGACGTTTTGGTGGTTTCCGACGCTGGAATGCCCACCGTTAGCGATCCCGGGTTTCAGTTGGTTCGAGCTGCGGCAGAGGCGGGTCTCGAAATCACCGTGATCCCGGGCCCATCCGCGGTTCTTGCAGCGCTCGCAGTCTCAGGTTTGCCGACCGATCGATTCACATTCGAGGGTTTCATCCCTCGCAAGGATGGTGAGCGCAGAGGTCACTTCGACTCGCTAGCCGCCGAGCCTCGCACCATGGTGTTTTTTGAGTCGCCTCACCGCATTCACGAATCGTTGAAAACGGCGGCCGAGGTTTTCGGCAACTCGAGGCGCGCATCGGTTTCGAGAGAGCTCACCAAGAAGTTTGAGCACACCGAACGTGGCACTTTGCAGGAGTTAGTTGAGTGGGCGGCATCCGAGCCGAAGGGTGAAATGGTGGTCGTCGTTGCCGGCGCAACTGCCAGCAGCGTGTCGCTACAGAGCCTCGTCGCCGGGGTGCTCGACCTAGTTGCTTCGGGAACCAGACTCAAAGACGCGGTTGCAGAGATTGCCGAGCATCACTCGGTGTCAAAGTCGGCTCTTTATCAACTCTGTCTAGACGCCAAGCGACAAGCCTGAGAGCCTTAAACTAGAACAATGCCAAGCACGGTCAGCGGTAAGTCGTTTTATGTGACGACCCCCATCTTCTATGTAAACGATGCCCCACACATCGGGCACGCCTACACCGAGGTTGCTGCCGATGTTCTGGCCCGCTGGCACCGTCAGCGCGGCGAAGACTCGTTCTTGCTAACGGGCACGGATGAACACGGCGAGAAGATTCTTCGCACCGCAGTGGGCAACGGAAGCACCCCTAAGGCCTGGGCAGATCAGCTGGTTCACGATGCCTGGTTGCCGCTACTCGAGACCATTGATATCGACAACCAAGACTTCATTCGAACCACCGAGGAACGCCACGAGCGAAACGTTCAAAAGTTTCTTCAACACCTTTACGACACCGGGTTCATCTATCGCGGTTCATACGAGGGCAACTACTGCGTTGGCTGCGAGGAATACAAGACTGAAGCCGACCTAATCGATGGCGAAGGTGACTACCTCGGGCAGCCTGTCTGCGCCATTCACACCCGACCGGTCGAGCGTCTTCAAGAAACCAACTACTTCTTCAAGCTCAGCGAATTCACTCAGCCGCTGCTCGACTTCTATGAGCAAAACCCCAAGTTCATTCAGCCAGAATCGGCACGCAACGAGGTCGTCTCGTTCGTTCGTCGCGGGCTCGAAGACCTTTCCATCTCTCGCTCTAAAGAGAAGTTCGACTGGGGAATCGACATTCCTTGGGATGACTCGCACATCACCTACGTTTGGTTCGACGCGCTGCTCAACTACATCACCGCGATCGGTTATGGCGAAGACGAAGCCAACTTCAAACGCTTGTGGCCCGCATCCGTGCAGGTCGTTGGCAAAGACATCCTTCGCTTTCACGCGGTGATTTGGCCAGCCATGCTGATGGCAGCCGGCCTTGCACCTGCCGATCAGGTCTTCGGTCACGGCTGGCTTCTGGTCGGTGGCGAAAAGATGTCGAAGTCGAAGCTCACCGGTATCGCTCCTTCGCAGATTACCGACACCTTCGGGTCAGACGCATTCCGTTATTACTTCATGAAGGCGATCGCGTTCGGGCAAGACGGCTCGTTCTCTTGGGAAGACCTTTCCGCTCGCTATCAGAGTGAGTTGGCAAACGGATTCGGAAACCTCGCTTCGCGCGTGCTGGCAATGATCAAGCGTTATTTCGATGGCGAGATTCCAACTCCCGGTGCTTACTCCGACGCCGACCTTCACGTTCAGTCGGTGGCAGCCAAGGCCATCGAGAACGCCGATGCCGCGATCGAAGAAGTTGCTATTCACGAGGCGATTGGCTCTGTTTGGACACTTGTCGACGAGCTCAACAACTACATCACCGTGCAAGAACCGTGGGTTCTGGCCAAGGACGAAGCAAACCGCGAGCGTCTTGCCACAGTGCTTTATACGACCGCCGAGGGTCTTCGCGTGTTGTCGATCGCGTTGGCACCGGTGATGCCTAAATCCACCGCCAAGCTCTGGGCTGCCCTCACCGAAGGTTCACTCGGCGAGCTTGCCGAGCAGCCGCTAAGCGAGTCAGCCAAATGGGGACAGCTCGGTGCCGGCGTTCACGTTGGCGAACTCGAATCGCTGTTCCCGCGCATCGAAACCGACAACGAAGGCCGGTAATGAGCGAAGACGCTCCGTTTCGAACCCGGCGTGATCCGGGTGAGGGCAATCCGCGCGATCTTCGCTATCCGCCGCTACCGGAGCCTCTAGAGGTAGGCACCTACGACAACCACACTCACTTCGATTTTGCCGATGGCGAGCAACCGCTGACCGCATCCGAGCAATTGGAACTTGCCAATCAAGCGGGAATTCTTGGCGTGGTGCAGGTGGGCGTCACACTCGAATCTTCGATTTGGTCGGCGAATCTCGCAGCGAGGGAGCCCAGGGTTTTGGCCGCGGTTGCCCTGCACCCAAATGAAGCGCCGCTCTATGAAACAGAGGATGCCCTATCCGCCGCAATCGCCGAAATCGAGTCGCTCGCTGCTCAACCACGGGTGCGTGCCATCGGTGAGACGGGTCTCGACTTTTTCAGAACCGAGGGCGACTCATCCTTGGGTCTTCAGCAAATGTCTTTCGAGGAGCACATTCGCATCGCGAAAGAGCATGACATCGCGCTCATGATTCACGACCGCGAGGCTCACGATCAGGTGCTTGAGACCCTCGACCGAGTTGGTGCGCCAAACCGCGTGGTGCTGCACTGCTATTCGGGCGACCTCGAGTTTGCCAAGAAGGTTGCCGACCGCGGTTGGTACATGTCGTTTGCCGGCAACATCACCATCAAACGCAACCAACATCTGCGCGATGCTCTCGAATGGGCGCCTAAGGAACTGCTGCTGGTTGAAACCGACGCACCCTTTTTGACTCCCGAACCTTTCCGCGGTCGTCCCAACGCCTCCTACCTCGTGCCGATCACCGTTCGCAAGATGGCCGAGGTTCGCGGGGTCGATGTCAACGAATTCGCAGCGCAGTTAACCCAAAACACCGAGTGTGTTTATGGCAAGTGGAGCGACGCCTGATGGTCACCCTGCTTGGCGCGGCCGACATTCGCGAACTCGCGACTCGTCTCGACGTGACCCCGACCAAGAAACTCGGGCAGAACTTCGTTACCGACCCGAACACGATTCGTCGAATCGTTTCGGCAGCAAAACTGGGCGAAGGCGAGTCGGTGGTTGAGATCGGCCCCGGTCTTGGGTCGTTGACGCTCGGGCTGCTAGAGGTAGCCGCATCCGTGGTGTCTGTCGAAATAGACACCAAGATGGCCGCCGCACTTGAGCAGACCATCGCCGAGCGCGCGCCCGGCAAGGCATTCACACTGGTCACCGCGGATGCGCTGGCAATCGATTCGCTTCCGCAAAGCCCAACGGCTTTGGTCGCCAACCTGCCCTACAACATTTCGGTGCCGGTGCTGCTGCACTTTTTGGAGACGTTTGGATCGATTCAAAAGGGACTGGTGCTTGTGCAAGCCGAAGTCGCTCATCGTCTCGCCGCTCAGCCTGGGTCGAAGGTCTATGGCGCGCCAAGCGTAAAACTCGCCTGGTATGCGACTTCGAATCTCGCGGGCAACGTTTCGCGCTCGATCTTTTGGCCCGTGCCGAATGTCGATTCGGCCCTGGTCTTTTTTGAGCGTTACGCCCATCCACTGGGCGACGAAGCTCTGCGCAAGAGAGTGTTCGCGGTGATCGACGGAGCCTTTGGCCAGCGTCGAAAGACGCTTCGCCAAGCGCTCGCCGAATGGGCAGGGTCGGCCGCCAACGCCGAGCAAATTCTTACGAAAGCCGGAGTAAGTCCGCAGTCACGTGGCGAACAACTCGGCATCGAAGAGTTCATCGCGATTGCGAGGGCAAATGTCTAACCCGACCCCTGCAGGCGAACCGATTGGTCGCGACCGCGGCATTCGCGAGTTCGAACTCGAATACGGTTTCGAAGCGCCGATTGCGCGAGTGTTCGTCATTCTCGGAGACATCCATCAGTGGCCAGCCGAAAATGAACCAAGGATGCTCGTTCGCAAGGATCTCGAAAAAGTCGGTATCGGGTTTGCCGACATGACTCGGGCAACGCTCACGTTCGCGCCCGGTGCAGCCTCGGCAACGCGAGTTCGAATTCGTCACGAGCTGTGCAAGAGCGATGACCAGGTTCGCGCGTGGCAGACATACTGGGCCGAACTTGCCAAGTCGATTCGCGATAGGTTGTCAATCTGATGCGCCGTGTAGTCGCCTCAGCGCCGGCCAAAGTGAATCTGCACTTTGGAGTCGGCCCTCTGCTTGCCGACGGATACCACTCGGTTTCAAGTCTCTATCAGGCCCTCGACCTTCGTGAAGAGGTCGGCATTCGCACATCGCAAACCGACGAGTGGAGCATCGGAGTCACCGGGTCGATCACTCCGGAGCAGATTGCACTTGTGCCAACCGACGACACCAATCTTGTCGTCAAGGCCGCACTGCTTGCTGCAAGGTTGGCCGATTTTAAGCAGCTGCGTCCGCTCGAATTCGACATCGTCAAGCGCATACCCGTGGCTGGTGGCATGGCCGGCGGAAGTGCTGATGCGGCTGCCGCTTTGCTAGCCGCCGCCAACAAGTTCAACCTCGAGATGTCGCGTGATGAGCTTGAACGGGTGGCCGTCGAGCTCGGAGCCGATGTGCCATTTGCCTTGCACGGTGGAACCGCTCTGGGCACCGGCAGGGGCGAGGAGTTACGACGCCTAAACCTTGCTACTGAGCTGCACTTCGTGATGATTTCCGCGGATGCAGGGCTAAAAACCCCTTCGGTCTATGGCCGTCTCGACGCTCAACGCGAACAGGTCGGATTCGACCCGAGAGCTATCGAAGAACCCCAGGTGCCAAGCGAACTGATCGCAGCACTCGAGGCTGGAGATGTCGATCGAATCGCCACCCTCATACACAATGATCTCGAGCCAGCGGCCCTCGAACTTATGCCCGAACTCGAACTCACGATTGCGGCAGCTCACCACTTCGGTGCCCTGCGGGCCTTCGTCTCTGGGTCTGGTCCGACCATCGCCGCACTTGCTACCGATGCCGATCAAGCCAACGAACTCGCGCAAAGACTTCGTGATGCAAACTTCGTGGCAACCCAGGCGGCAACCACCAAGCGCGGTGCCGAATTGTTGGGGGAGTAACTTGGCCCACCTTCTCGGCGTCGAAAACATCGTCGTCAGTTTTCCCACCAAGGATGTCTTCGACGACATCACCGTGGGCATCAACGATGGCGATCGAATCGGGGTAGTGGGTCGAAACGGTGACGGCAAATCCACGTTGCTGAAGCTGCTTGCCAAGCGGTTCGAACCGGATGAAGGTAAGGTCACCTACCGTGGCGGGCTCCGAGTCGGTTTGCTCGACCAAGCCGATCGAATCGACGAAAACCTTTCGGTTGGTGCCGCCGTCGTCGGTGAGATTCCCGAGTATGTTTGGGCATCAAACCCGAAGGTTCGCGATGTAATCGGCGGACTCTTGAACGACCTCGACTGGAATCAAACGGTCGGCGAACTGAGTGGTGGACAGCGGCGCAGGGTGGCTTTGGCAGCACTACTCGTTCAAGACTTAGACGTGGTTTTGCTCGACGAACCAACCAACCACCTCGATGTCGAAGGCGTGGCGTGGCTGGCTCGCCACCTCAACCAGCGTTGGAACGCATCCTCTGGCGGACTCGTCGTCGTAACTCACGATCGCTGGTTCTTGGATGCGGTTTGCAACTACACTTGGGAAGTTTTCGGCGGCAAGATCGAGCCGTTCGAAGGTGGTTACGCGGCTTACATATTGCAGCGCACCGAGCGCGACCGCAGCGCTGCAGCCACCGAAACCAGACGCCGCAACCTGTTGCGAAAAGAACTCGCCTGGCTTCGCCGTGGAGCTCCCGCTCGAACCTCCAAGCCGAAGTTTCGCATCGATGCCGCATCCGAGTTAATTGCCGGCGAGCCAGAACCTCGTGACCGAGTTGCGCTCTCAAAGCTGGCAACCGCACGCCTTGGCAAAGACGTGATCGATGTCGAATCGCTCGACTATTCGATTGACGGCAAGCAACTGCTCAGCGACATCACCTGGCGTCTCGGCCCCGGAGATCGCGTGGGACTGGTCGGCGTAAACGGTGCCGGCAAGACCACCCTTTTGCGATTGATCACTGGCGAACTTCAACCCACCAAGGGTCGAGTCAAGCGAGGCAAAACGGTCAAGGTTGCCGTGTTGAGCCAAGACGTTCGTGAGCTGGACGAGTTTCACGGGGACCGCATCCACCAATTAATCAGCCGTGAGCGTGCGTTTTTCAACGTTGACAAAAAAGAAGTCAGCGTCACTCAACTTGTCGAACAACTTGGATTCACCGCGGCTCAACTCCAGACCCCGATCGAAGACCTGTCGGGTGGCCAGCGTCGCCGACTCCAGTTCTTAAGACTTCTCTTTGGCGAGCCAAACGTGCTGATTCTCGATGAGCCAACCAACGACCTGGATACCGATATCCTCGCCGCCATGGAAGACCTGCTCGACGGCTGGCCAGGCACGCTGATTGTGGTTAGCCACGACCGATATTTGCTCGAGAGAGTCACCGACGATCAATTTGCCCTCATGGGCGACGGTCACCTGAGGCATCTGACCGGAGGAGTCGATCAATACCTACAGTTGCGGGCTCACGCACTGGGGTCTTCGACCAACAACCACCCGACTTCGGCGGCACCCGAGCTGGCTACCGGTGAAGGCTCCAACGGTTCAACCCCGAACTCGACGGTGGTTGCAGGCCCAAGTGGAGCTAACGTAGCGACCCAGCCAAAGCTGAGCGGGGCGGCCCTTCGCGATGCCGAGAAGAATTTGGCCAGAATCGAGCGTGCCCTTGAGAAACTTTCGTCAGAAGAGGCACAACTCCACGCTCAGATGGCGGTGCATGACCAAACGGATTACGCGGGGCTAGCCGCGTTTGTCGAGCGACAGCAGCAACTCAACGAAAAACGCGATGCGCTCGAAATCGAGTGGCTCGAAACCTCGGCGGCTATTTCGTTCTAGCCGGAGTAGACGTTGTAGTTTGGTTCGCCACCGTATTTGTTAGCGAAATCATCCACAATCGAGTCGTCATCGTTGAACCAGAACTCGATGACCCAGTCGTCACCAAGCACATAGTCGTCTTCATCCTCTGCTGAAACGTAGTCTGCCATCTCAGAGGCACTCTGGTTAGCGCGGATAACGAAATAAACACCCTTGATGCCTTCGTCGCAATAACGCAACTTGTCGTCGTCGTAGTCGGCAAGCAACATGTCGTAGTCGAGCAGTTCGGAACGAGGTTCCTCGATAAGGCACATTTCATCTGCAAGCGTCTGGTCCATGATTTCGCTGGCGGACTTGCCTGACAAGGATGGTCCTCGCGAAGTGAACAAGAAAATGGCAGCTATGACAAGCGCTGCAGCGACGCCGATGGCTACAAAGAGGATGGGTTTGCTAACCGCAGGTTTTTTAGGTGGCTGAAAGTAAGGTGATGTGGTTTCAGCGCCCGGCGCGAGCGTTACAGGTGTTTCAGCCGCAGGAGACGTGGCTGGTGTCGGCGATGATGCCGAAGCCGCATCCCACTGGGGTTTGCCACAGGATCCGCAGAATCTTGCATCTCCCAATAATTGAACTCCGCAGTACTGGCAGAACTTGCTACTCATGGCACCCCTTAGCCGTTTCAACGATGCCAAAAGTCTAACTGCCGAGCAAAAGTTCTGGCAGACTTGGAGTGTTGCAGGTTCGCATAGTTTGAATCTTCGACGTTGGCCCATGGTGTAATGGCAGCACAGCGCCCTTTGGAGGCGTTTGTCTAGGTTCGAGTCCTGGTGGGCCAGCACAACGAGCGATTGGAGGGTGATGTCAGTCAAACACCTCGGTGTAATCGTTCTAGCCGCTGGCGAGGGCACTCGCATGAAGTCCAACAAGCCCAAGGTCATGCACGAACTCGCTGGCATGCCGCTTCTCGGGCATGTGCTGTCAACCGCTCATTCGCTGGGTGCGGCGCACGTCATCCCTGTAATTCGCCATCAGCGCGACATTCTTGCTGACTACATCAATGCTTTTTATCCGACCTCGGTTATCGCCGACCAAGATGAGATTCCCGGCACCGGCCGTGCCGTCGAGTGTGGTCTCGCAGCCCTGCCTGCTGAGTTCAATGGAGCAATCGTGGTCACCAGTGGCGATGTGCCGATGCTGCAGGTTGACACCATCGAAGCACTCATTCAGGCCCACCTCGACGGGGGTTTTGCGGCTACGGTTCTGTCGACCATCGCCGATGACCCGACTGGCTACGGTCGAATCGTGCGAACCAACGACGGCGAGTTTCAGAGCATCGTCGAACACAAGGATGCGACCGAAGCGCAACACGCGATTCAAGAGGTCAACGCTGGCGTCTATGTCTTTGACTCCGCTCTGCTTCGCGAGGCTCTACCCAAGCTCGGTTCGGCAAATGCGCAGGGTGAAAAGTATCTAACCGATGTGATTTCTGCCGCACTCGATGCCGGTCAGACCGTTCAAGCGCTCGCCGTGGATGATTTCTGGCAGGTGGCTGGCATTAACGACCGCATTCAGTTGGCCGAGGTTGCCGCCGAACTAAATGCGCGAATCTGTGAAGCTTGGATGTCTGCCGGTGTCACGATTCTCGACCCCACGTCAACCTGGATCGACGTGACCGTTACGCTCGACCGCGATGTCACGCTCCTGCCGGGAACCATGCTTCAAGGTCTAACCACGATTGGCGAGGGCTCGACCGTTGGCCCAGAGGCGGTTGTGGTCGATTCTCAGATCGGCGCGGGCGCATCCGTTGTTAAATCTCACGTCACCGGCTCGAAAATCGGTGATGGAGCGTCTGTGGGTCCGTTCTCTTACTTGCGGCCAGGCACCGACCTCGGCGCGGATGGCAAGATCGGCACTTTCGTCGAAACCAAGAATGCGAAAATCGGTGCAGGAAGCAAGATTCCGCACCTCACATACGTCGGTGACGCCGAAATCGGTATCGAGTCGAACATCGGTGCAGGCACCATTTTTGCTAACTACGACGGTATTAACAAGCATCGCAGCGTCATCGGTTCGCACGTTAGAACCGGGGCGCACAACGTCTTTGTTGCCCCCATTACTATTGGTGATGGAGCCTACACGGCTGCCGGAACCGTGGTTCGCAGGGATGTTGAGCCGGGCGCTCTCGCTATGAACGTCGCCCCGCAACGCAACCTCGCTGACTGGGTTTTGGAAAAGCGTTCCGGTTCAAAGGCAGCCCAGGCTGCTGAGTCGGCAAAAAAGTAAATCAACTGAAAAACGGGAGCCCCATGAGCGAAATCACAATCACCGGTCGCAAAAGACTGGCTCTGCTCAGCGGACGAGCTCACCAGGGGCTGGCCCAAGAAATCGCACAGATCCTCGGCACCGAGTTGGTTCCAACCACCGCTTATGACTTCGCGAATGGTGAGACCTTTGTTCGATTCGAAGAGAGCGTTCGAGGTGTCGATGCCTTCGTCATTCAAGCTCACCCGAACCCCGTGAACCACTGGCTCATGGAGCAGCTTCTAATGGTCGATGCCCTAAAGCGAGCATCCGCCAAGCGCATCACGGTCGTCGCCCCGTTCTTTCCTTATGCCCGCCAAGACAAGAAGCACAAGGGGCGCGAACCGATTTCGGCTCGTTTGGTCACCGACCTTTACAAGGCGGCCGGCGCTAACCGCTTGATCTCGGTAGACCTCCACACTCCCCAGATTCAGGGCTTCTTCGACGGACCTGTCGACCACCTCTGGGCCCTGCCCATGCTTTGCGACCACGTTGCAGCTCGCTGGGGCAACGAGAAGCTAACTGTTGTGTCGCCTGACTCCGGTCGCGTTCGCGTTGCCGACATCTGGGCCGACCGCCTAGGTGCTCCACTTGCGATCGTGCACAAGCGCCGCGACCCAGACGTGCCGAACCAGGTCACCGCTCACGAGCTCGTCGGTGACGTCGAGGGACGCACCTGTCTGCTGGTCGACGACATGATCGACACCGCCGGCACCATTGTGGCCGCCGCTGCAGCGCTCAAGAAGAACGGCGCGGCTCGAGTGATCGTCGCTTCGACCCACGCAATCTTCTCCGGTCCTGCGGTTGAACGACTTTCGGGAGATGCGGTTGACGCGGTCGTGGTGACCAACACCCTGCCAATCGGCCCAGAAAAGCAGTTTGAAAAACTCGAGGTGCTCTCGATTGCTCCGCTGATCGCCAAAGCAATCAGCGCCGTCTTCGACGACGACTCGGTGAACTCGCTGTTCCCGGGTCACGCCTAAAAAGTGACCAAACCCCAAACCGTTGGGCTGCTGGGGGCAGTTGCAATCGGCTTGGCTTCGATGCTCGGAGCGGGGGTATTCTCCGTATTCGGGCTCGCCTACGGCAAAACCCAAGGCGGCTTTTTCACGGCACTCTTACTCGCGGCGCTAGTGGCATCGCTGAATGCCGCATCCGTGTATGCACTCGCCACTCGAGTCGATCGTCCCGGTGGAATCTACGCCTACAGTCGTGAGTTCGTCGGCCCGACAACGTCTTTCATCGCTGGGTTCGCATTCGTGCTCGGCAAGATCGGTTCGATTGCGGCAATCGCCTGGATTTTTGGCGAGTACTTCTTGCCTACGGAGCACTACCTCGATGCGATCGGCGCGATTGTGCTTCTGACCGCACTAAACATTTTGGGAATCAACCGAACCGCGACCATTGCCGCTGTGCTGGCAGTTGTCGTAACTGGTTTTTTGTTGGTCACCGGACTGAGCGGCGTGGCTGCCACTGCGGACGCGCCAGCCACAACCAGTGTCGGAGGTTTTGCCGGCGTTTTGCCGGCGGCATCCCTGTTATTTTTTGCGTTCGCCGGATACGCCAGAGTCGCAACGCTCGGCAACGAGGTTCGCGATGCAAAGCGCAACATTCCCCGAGCAATCGCCATTTCGCTTTCGGTCGTACTTGCGGTTTATCTGTTGCTCAGCATCGCGTTGGTTCGACTGGTTGGTGGCGAACTCGATCACATCGATCAGCCACTTGCTGTTTTGAATGCCTATGTGAATCCATGGATGCCGGGCTGGCTGACTCCGCTCGTGGCAACTTTGGCGGCCCTCGGCTCGATGCTCGCTCTCTTGGCTGGGGTCTCCCGAACGGCAGCCACGATGGCAGAGGATTCAGAGTTGCCAAAGCTGCTGGCCAAACGCAACCGCTTCGGCTCACCATGGGTGGCTGAACTTTTGATTGCCGCTGCGGCGATTTCGGTGTTCGTTCTTAACGACTACCTGCAGTGGATCGTGGGCTTCTCGTCGTTCTCGGTTTTGCTCTATTACGCGATTGGTCACATCTCGGTTTTGCGTTTGCCCACAGCCGACCGCAAGGCACTCACGGCCGTCGCCGTCGGCGGGTTGGCACTTTGCGCCGCACTGCTGTTGTCGGTGCCCGGACCCGCGGTTTGGTTGAGTTCGCTCATCCTAGTTTTGGCACTTGCAATTCGCCAGGTTGTTTCACGCCTTCGCGCCCGTTAGACTTTAGACAGACAACGGCGAGGGCCGATTCCGCAAGGATGAAGCCGTAATCGACGGGGCAAGCCAACCTTTTGGCCTTATCCTCGCGTGAACACGCTTGAGTTGATAAAACAACTAACTCTTTTGATTGGATACAAACATGTCTGAAGCAACTCTTGTTGCCGAAATTCGCACCTCGTTCGGCAAGGGCGCAGCTCGCAAGTCTCGCGCCGCCGGTCGCACCCCAGCCGTGATCTACGGACACGGTTCGGAGCCACGCCACATCACCCTTCCTGCTCACGAGGTTGCTCTTGTGCTTCGCCACAAGAACGCAGTGCTCGACCTAATCATCGACGGCAAGCACGAGTCGGTCCTGGTGAAGAGCGCATCCAAGGATGTTGTGACTCAGGTCATCGAGCACATCGACCTTGTCACCATCGTCAAGGGCGAGAAGGTTCACGTTGAGGTTCCAGTGCACATCGTCGGTGAGTCGATGAGCGGTACCACCGTTGACCTCGAGCACAAGACCGTGCGTCTGCTCACCGAGGCAACCAACATTCCTGAATTCGTTGAGATCGTTCTCAACAAGGAGGGTGCCGGTCACCACGTGCTAGCCAAGGACATCAAGCTTCCTGCTGGTGTAGCGCTCGACCTTCCTGCCGACGAGCTCGTTGCCTCGGTCGTTTCGACCGCTGCCGGCCACGCTGAAGAGCTAGCCGAAGCGGCTGCCGAAGGCTCCGCAGCTGAGTAATTCGCCTTTTCTAGTAGTCGGGCTCGGTAACCCCGGGCCCGGCTACTCTGGCAACAGGCACAACGTCGGGCAGATGGTGCTCGATACGCTCGCCGAGCGGGTCGGTGTCGGCTTCAAGTCGCACAAGACGAATTCGGTAATCGCAGAGACTCGCCTCGGAGTGGGCGGACCAAAGGTTGTTCTCGCGAAACCTCTTTCTTTCATGAACACCAGCGGCGGTCCAGTCGCCGGGCTGGCTAAGTTCTTTGACATCGCACCGACACACGTGATTGTGGTGCACGACGAACTCGACATTCCGGTTCACGACGTGCGAATCAAGCAAGGTGGCGGGCACGCCGGGCACAACGGCCT